>NZ_JAMBDT010000003.1:0-107913 GCF_025143765.1 Gordonia sp. p3-SID1431 | reverse complement strand
ATTCGGGCGGCGGCTGCTTGCGGAAGGTGCGCGTGGCCGAGTCGTCGGGCGGCGGCGTGTCACCGACCTTGGGGATCTGCTCGGTCGGCCGCTCCCACGGGTTGGCGCTCGCAGGTGCTGCGCCGGCCGGCGGTGCGTCGCGCTTGATCAGCGTGGTGTCGCGCTCGTCGGCGGGCGGTGTCGTCGGCGGCGGGGTGTCATCGACCCGGTTGTCGTCGCGGCGTCCGCGGAAGAGCAGCAGCGCGGCGGCGATCAGCAGGATCACCCCGACGATGCCGAGGATGATCGGCACCCAGAAGCCGCCGACCTTCAGCTGGTCGACGTAGCCGCTGGCCTTGCTCGCCTGGTTGGAGACGGTGTCGTCGGTCCACTTGAAGGTGCCCTTCAGGGCGTCCATCCGGAACTCGCGCACCGCTTCCGGGGTGGCGTCGCTCTGGTCGGGCGACTTGAAGTACTGGTGCTGGTCCTCACGACCGTCGACGATGGTCCCGGTCTCCGGCTCGACCCACACGTGGCGGGTCGCGGCGGCGTACCGGTGCATCGTGATCGGGTCGTTCGCCCGCACTCCGCGCCCGGTGATGCCCCACCAGCGGGCAGGCATCGTCAGCATCGTGCCCAGAGCTGCTTCACCCTGCGCGTTGGGGAGGTTGGAGAGATCGGTCTCCGGGACATCACACACGAAGTGATACGTGTTGATCCCGTCGATGGTCTCCTCGCCCTCGAACTTCGCCGCGCAGTCCTGGCGGGTGTTGAGGTCGTAGTACGGGTAGTCGCGCTGCTGCACGTCGAAACCGAACTTGTACTGGTATCCGGTGCGGTTGTCGATGGCGACCGACACGTCGTTGACGTTGCCGCCCTCGGGGACCGCCTCGAGCTGCAGCGAGCTGACCGCCCCGTTGGGTGCCGAGGTCTTGCGGTTCACCGACACGCGGTCGATGGTCGCGGTCAGCAGACCGTCCTCACAGGTGCGGGTCTCGCCCGCAGCCGCGAAGCTGGGTTCGGTCTCGGTTCCCTCGGCGTCGCGCAGGCGGTCGATGCGCACGGTCTGCGCCGACTGCAGGCTCGCCTGGCGGCTGTCCGACGGTTCGATGATGATCGAGCGTCGCTGCTGGGTGAGATGCGCCTCGAGAGTGCGGGCACGATCCTCGGACACCGAGCAACGGTCGAAGATCACCGCCGGGAAGCGCTCTCCGGTCGAACCGTCCGCCGCCACCGTGGTCGCGTCAGAGGTGATGTCCAGATCGAGCGGAACCACCTTCAACTGCGGCACGAGGTAGAGCGGTATGGCGATGGCCGCCGCGATACACGCAGCGCCGAAGAAGGCCAGCACTGCCGGCACAAAACGTCTCATGTATGACTCCTGGAATCAGCTGATCGCTCCCACCCTAACTGTCGCGTGTGCCACAGTTGGCCACAGTCGGTCCGACATGCCGGGATCCGCGGCGGGGAGTCAGCCCGGGGCGGCTCGACGATCGCGTTCGGCCTCCTTCAGGATGCCGGCCATGTATCCGTAGATCTCCTTGTCGGACATGGCCTTCCACCGCGGCGCCAGCAGCTTCGTGTACTTCTCGACGTACAGCAACTGCTTACCCACGAGGACGAGTTCACGCGGGAGCCGTGCGTCGTGGGCCTTGGCGACGGCGGCGAGTTGCCGCCCGAGGTCGGTGTATGACATCGAACCGAGGTCGGTGGTCGACAACGGAGTCGTCACCTTCTTGATGTCCTCCGCGCCCTGCGACGTCGAACCCGGCTTGTGGACGGCGCCGAGGAGGAAGATCGCCCGGCCGGCGGACTCGTAGTCCCCGCGGACCACGAGGTCGACGACGAGCTGGCGGAGTATGCGCCGGGTGCGCGGGGTGAAACGCCCGACGATGCCGAAATCGAGGAGGACCAGCTTGCCCGCGTCGTCGACGAGGACGTTCCCGGCGTGCAGGTCCCCATGGAACAACCCGCCGTGGAATGCCGAGTCCAGCAGGGACAGCAGGAGGTTGCGGCACAGCGCGACTCCGTCGTGGCCTGCGGCGCGTACGGCCGCGACGTCGTCGATGCGGATGGCGTTGATTCGTTCCATGGTCAGCACGCGCTGCGTCGTGAAGTCGTCGTAGACGTGCGGCACGCGGACTCGGTCGCCGTACGGGCCCGGCTGCAGGCAGGCGAACCACTCGCGCATGGTGTCGGCCTCGATGCGGAAGTCCAGTTCGGCGTCGAGGCCGGCCGCGAAGTCCTCGACCACGTGCCGCGCGCTGAGCATCCGCCCGTACTCGGAGATCTCGACGAGGCCGGCGAGGCGTTCGAGGATCGCGACGTCGGGCGCCAGGCGGTCGGCGATGCCCGGACGCTGGATCTTGACGACCACCTCCTCGCCGCCCTGCAGGGTCGCGGTGTGCACCTGGGCGATCGACGCGGACGCGATGGGCACCGGATCGAACGTGGCGAAGACTTCCTCGGGTGCCCGGCCCAGTTCGGCGATGAACTGTGCACGCATGAGCGCGGGGTCGGCGGGTTTCACGCGGTCCAGGAGCGATTCGAACTCGGTGGACATCGATTCGGAGAAAACGCCGGGACTCGAGGCGATGAGCTGGCCGAGCTTCACGTAGGTCGGACCCAGGTGTTCGAACGTGGTCCGGATCTCGTGCGCGACGCGGGCGGCGCCGGGTGGGCGACCCCGTAAAGCGTCGCCTGCCGTGTGGAGGACGAAGCGTCCGACGCCCGCAGCCGCGTGAGCGGTGGTCGTCCCGAATCGCGTGAGCTCGGCGATCGGGGACACCGGGTGCAACTGCGTGCGCTGACCGTCGTCGACTGAGCTGTTGATCGTCACCGTCGGTCATTGTAACGATGATCGGCGGCGAATCCAGTGCCATAGGGCGACGGCGGATCGCCTACGCGGCCCTGCGACGTGCTGTTATGGCGATGCGGCGGGGTCGGCGGGCACACTGGCCACATCGGACACATGCATCGGCCCGCATCTGTTCGTGTCATTGAGCAGGTCTCGCACGACGAGCATTCCCGCTCACGGAATCGTGCCCGAACCCCGATTTCGCCCCGACCCCCGCATCACACCGAGGAGTTCTGCATGCCCACCACGGTCAACGCCTACATCGCGCCGGCAGCCGATCGCCCGCTCGAACCGACCACCATCGAGCGGCGTGATCTCGGTCCGAACGACGTGTCGATCGACATCGCGTTCGCCGGGATCTGTCATTCCGACATCCACACGGCGCGCGACGAGTGGGGCGGGACGAGGTTCCCGGTGGTCCCCGGCCACGAGATCGCCGGGACGGTCGCGGCCGTCGGCGAGTCCGTCACCCGGTATGCCGTGGGTGACCGGGTCGGCGTGGGTTGTTTCGTCGACTCGTGCCGTGAGTGCGAACCGTGCCGCCTCGGCGAGGAGCAGTACTGCGAGCGAGGCAACGTGGGGACCTACAACGCCGTCGGACGCGACGGGTCGCCGACGCACGGCGGCTACAGCACCTCGATCGTCGTCGACGAGAACTACGTCCTCCGGATTCCGGACGGCATCGCACTCGACGAGGCCGCACCGTTGTTGTGTGCGGGCATCACCCTCTACTCACCGCTGCGGCACTGGGGCGCGGGACCCGGCAAGAAGGTCGCGATCGTCGGACTCGGCGGGCTCGGCCACGTCGGCGTGAAGATCGCGCACGCACTGGGTGCGGAGGTGACCGTGCTGTCCCAGTCGCTGAAGAAGATGGAGGACGGTCTGCGGCTCGGCGCCGACCACTATCACGCGACGAGCGACCCGCAGACCTTCCGGGAACTGCGGAACACCTTCGACCTCATACTGAACACGGTGTCGGCGAATCTTCCGATCGGCAAGTACCTGGGCATGCTCGCCCTCGACGGCACACTCGTGGAACTCGGTCTCCCCGAACATCCGATCGAGGTCCCGGCGGGCGCGCTGATCGGCAAGCGGCGCAGTTTCGCGGGTTCGATGATCGGCGGCATCGCGCAGACCCAGGAGATGCTGGACTTCTGCGCCGAGCACGGCATCGGCGCCGAGATCGAGGTGGTCTCCGCCGACCGGATCAACGAGGCCTACGACCGCGTCGTGGCGTCGGATGTGCGCTACCGCTTCGTGATCGACACCTCGACGCTGTAGGGCTGCGTCGTCATGTTTGCGGCCTGAATGCGGTGGGCACCCGTCGAGGGAGTCGACGTGCCCCGACGACAGGCAAGGAGGCCGCGCATGAATTCGACCCGATTCCGCGAGCTGGCAACTGCAACCGGTCCGTTCGCCACCATCTACATCGACGACTCGCACAACACCGAGGACGCCGCCCACACGATGGAACTCCGGTGGCGAGCCCTGCGGGAGGAACTCGAGTCGGCGGGGGCCGACGCGGCGGTGGTGGAGTCCATCGGCAATGCCCTGCTCGACGGGGCGCCGGCCGTCGGGCCCAGTGGCCGTGCGGTGATCGCCGGTCCCGACGGTGTCCTCCTCGACCAACACCTCATCCGACCACCGGTCACATCCGTGGCACGGTATTCGCCGGTGCCGTACCTGGTTCCGCTGGTCGAACACGGCACGAGCGCCCCGCGACATGTGATCGCCGCGGTCGATCACGCCGGCGCCGACATCGAGCTCTTCGAAGCCGGTGGATCCTCGTTGATGCGCGAAAGCGTTGAGGGAGAGGGCTATCCGATCCACCACGCCGCCGGTGCGGAATCGCCCGGGTATGGGGACCCGCAGCAGCGCAGCGACGAGCAGAACCGCAAGAACATTCGTCAGATCGCCGACCGGCTGACCGCGATCGTCGACTCGGACAACCCCGAGCTCGTGTTCGTGATCGGTGAGCTCTCGTCGATGTCGGATCTGCGTTCAACGGCTCCCGAGCGGCTCGCCGAGCGACTGGTCGACCTCCAACTCGGCGCCCGGGACAGCGGCATCGCCGACGACGACGTCCGCAAGGCGGTGACCACCGAACTCGAGCTGCGCCAGAATCGCACGATGGCCGACGCGGCGGAGAGTCTGCAGGCAGGACTCGGGCATCGCCCGGCCGTCGCGGTCGAAGGACTGACGGCCGTGTGCGGGGCGTTGCGTAACGGCGAGGTCGAGACGCTGATCATCGGCGACCTCGGCGATGCGACGGTCTTCGACGGCGGAGACGCCGCGGGGGGCCTCGCCACGATCGCGCCGACGGCGGAGAACCTCTCTGAGCTGGGCCTGGCCCCGGAACGTACGCTGCGTGCCGACGAGGCCCTGCCGGTGGCGGCGGTTCTCACCGGCGCCGATCTGGTCCGGATCGACGAGCGCGTTGCCCCGCGCGACGGGATCGGAGCGGTCCTTCGCTATGCGCCGAGGACGTCCGCCGACGACTGAGACGGGGTGAGTGCTGGTGGCGGCGATCGTCGTCTTGTCGGTCGTTCTGCGTCAACGCGGTTCGGCCGAGTCCGAGCCGGTGGCCGATCCACATCTGGCGACCGGGGCGTGATCGCGTTTACGTCTTGCCGTCACCGGGAAAACGGACATGCGACAGAGGCTCCATCGCGAGACACCGACCGAAGGATCGATGAATCTGATGTCTGAGGAATTGCCCATGGAACCAGCCGAAACCGGCACGCCCGAGGCGACGCCGGATGATGCTCGACGCAAGGTCGACGAACTCGAGGAGCGGACCGTCGACGAACCCGACACGGACGAGCAGGTGGACCCTTCCGCCGCCACCGCCCGCGACGACGAGGACAACCCGGACTCCCCTGCGGCGGGGGAGTCCGAGCCGCCGGACTGAGGCCCCGCCTGATCATGACGGCAGAGACGCACATGACCACCGAGAACGACGATCCGCGGCGCGCCGGAGCGCTGCGGATCGTCGCCGAACACGGTCTTCCGGCCGCCCTGATCGAGCGCGGTGAGGACCGCTTCGAGCAGATCGCCGACGAGCTGTCACTGGAGTACCGCGGACACACCGTCACGAGGGACACCACACTGCAGATGACGCCGCGCGGTGACTTGGAGACCGTCTGGGGCACGGATGACTCGGCCGACGAGGTGATCGTGTTCGTCACCGAGATGCCGCGGCTGTACAAGCCGCGGGACGCCGACGGCAACGATCGCAGCCCACGAAATCTCGTGGTGCTGGCCGAACTCGACCGCGAACGCAACGCCGCCGTCGTCTCGCTCCCAGCTCTCGGATCTGCTCCCCGGCGAGCGCTGCGGACCTTGATCTCGACCATCGCCGAGACGGTGACCGGTGCGGGGTCCATGCGCGAGTTCGAGGAGCAGCGCGGCATCGTCGTCATCGGCGACGGCGACACCGAATACGTGTGCGCCGAAGGCTATTCGCGTCGTCTGAAGTTGATGGCCGGGATGGTTCGGGGAAATCGACCGTGGCGGTTGATCCCAACCCTCACCGGCATGACCGCCGCAGCAGCGGCCGCGGCGTCGTTCGGCATCTTCTTCTCCACGATCTGGTCGATGGCGAATGCGTTGAGTGCGTGGCGTCTCGCCGCCATCACCCTGCTGTCGTTGGTGCTCGCCTCGCTATGGCTCATCGTCAACAATCGCCTGTGGGAACGGGTGACCGTCACCGCGAAACCGCGTGCGCGCCTCTACAACATGACGACGGTGTGCACCGTCGTGTTCAGTGCGGTGGTGCTGTACGCCGGGCTGTTCCTGGCGACACTGACGGCGGCGCTCATCGTCATCGAGGAGAACTTCCTCGCCTCGCAGCTCGGATATCCGGTGGGGCTGCGCAATTACGTGTACCTGGCGTGGTTGGCGACGTCGATGGGGATCTTCGCCGGCGCCCTCGGTTCCAGTGCCGACAGCTACGACGACGTCCTGCGGGCCACCTACGGATACCGGGAGCGACTGCGCCGCCAGGCTGCCGAGGACGCCGGTCATCTCGCGGACGACGAGAAGGCCTGAGTCGCAGGGCATCAGGCAACGATCTGCAGACGATCAAGGTCGTCCGGTAGATCCGCTGCTCACTCGTACGGCGGGAAGCTGTTCTGCGACAGCAGTCGAGCGAGGTGTGCCGCGTTTCGGGCGGCGGCATGGGTGGCGGAGTCGACGGGGTCGGGAACCGAGTCGAGGTCCTTGTAGTCGCGGCCGCCCATGGCTTCGTCGTTCCAGTAGGTGTTGCCCTGTCCGGGGATCGTGAACCCGATGTCGTTGAGCGCGCCGAAGACGTCGGCGATGATCTTGTGGGCGCCGTCCTCGTTGCCGACGACACCGCACATCGCCACCTTGCCCAACATGCCGGGGCGGCCGGCGTCGTCGGTCTCGGAGATCTCGGCATCGAGACGTTCGAGAACACGCTGGGTGACGCTGGACATGTGGCCAAGCCACGTCGGGGTCGCGATCACCAGGATGTCGGCGGCGGCAACCCGTTCGAAGAGCGCGGGCCACTCGTCACCGTCGCCCATGTCTCGTTCGACTCCCGGCCGGATGTCGAAATCCACCGCCCGGACGATGTCCCCGGTCACGCCCTGCTCGGCGAGTGCGTCCAGGATGTGTCGGGCGATGAGCTCGCTGCTCGATTCGGCAGGAGAGGGTTTGAGGGTGCAGTTGATGGCGAGTGCTGTGGTCATGCCACAAGGCGTACCCGCACCGACCCGGTTGCAACCCTGTCAGCCCGCGTGGTTCTCGGCGAGCATCGCCAGCCGTTTCAGGCATTCGTTGAGGCGCGGTGACATGACGGTTTCCTGGATGGTCGGCGGAATCCATCTCAGCGGCGGGGTCTCCACGAACTCCTCCATGCCGATGAGGGAACCGTCACCGTCCTTCTCGATCGTCATGCGGATTCGTGCGCGACCGAAAGGCCACCCGGCGGCCGACAATTCGAGAAGCCCGGCCTTCGACTCCACGGATTCTGTCTCGTCGTTGAGCAGGGCCGGCCACACCCCCGCCGAGTGATAGATCTTCGATCCGGGTTGCGGCCACGTGTGGTCGACGTTGCGGATCCGCGAGGCCCCGACGACCCACGAGGCGTACAGCCAGCCGTTGGACAGCACCGACCAGACCTGCGCCGGTGTGGCACTCGTATGACGTTCGACTCGGTTCATGCTCCGCTGCTCCGTTCAGTGGTTGTTGTCGGTCTTGGTCAGTCGTCGGATGACGTTGCGGTCGAACACTCTTCGCGGGAATCCGCGGAACCCGTCCGAGGCGAGGGCAGCGCGCGCGGCATTGTTGCCACAGGCGCCGTGGACGCCGCCACCGGGGTGCGCTCCCGACCCCGCCAGGTAGAGGCGATCCACCGGCGTCGACGCACCGCCGAGGTTCGGCGTCGGACGGAAGATCAACTGCTGGAACAGTTGTGCCGTGCCACCGTTGACTGTTCCGTGGACCAGATTGGCGTCGGCGGCCTGCAGGTCGTGTGGGGTCTGGACGTGCCGTCCCACGATGAGGTCGGAGACACCGGGAGCGTGGGCTTCGAGCACGGCGTCCATCCTGCGGGCCAGCAACTGGGCCGCCTCGTCGTCGGTCACCCCGCGCGGGAGATGGCTGTAGGACCAAGCGCTTTCGGTGCCCGCGGGGGACCGGCCCGGGTCCGCGGTGGTCATCTGTCCGAAGAGCAGGAACGGATGCTCCGGGACACGGCCGGTTTCGATGTCGGCGGTCCCGTAGGCGATGTTGCGTGCGTCGGCGCCGAGGTGGATGGTGCCGGCTCCGCTGAGATTGTTACTCCGCCATGGGATCTTCTCACGCAGGGCGTAGTTCACCTTGACCACCGGGGTGTCCCAGGTGAAGGTCCGCAGGTCGTCGAGGACGCGCGCGGGCACGTCGTCGGCCGACAGCAGCTCGGTGTAGAGCGTGGGCGCTGCCACGTCGGCGAGCACGGCGCGCTTCGCCGGCCATCGGCGGCCGGTGCTGTCCACCACCCCGGTGGCCCGCCCGCCCTGGACGTCGATCCGTGTGACGCGGGTGTCGCAGAGGACGGTCACCCCGGCGCTCTCGGCGCGGCGTCGAAGGGCCGCGGGCAGCGCGCTCGCCCCGCCCACGGGTACGGGATAACCGGTGTCCTGGCCGAGCATGGTCAGCAGGTACCCCATCAACCCGCTGCCGGGTGCGCTGAGCGGGATGTCGGCGTGCAGGGAGTTGCCGATGATGAGCAGACCGGATTTCTCGCTGTGGAACAGTTCACGCACCATCTGATCGGCCGGCAGGATCAGGAACCGGGCCAGGCGCAGGGCGTCGGCCGTGCCGAGCGAGCGGAGGAGCGACAACAGCGCGCGGACCGGGGGGAACGGACCGAACAGGGTGTCGAGAATCGCGGGCCGGAGTTGCTGCCACTGCTCGACCAGGTCGAGCCAGGCGCGCCGGTCACGCTCGTCGAAGGTGGCCAGGTGCGCGGCGGTGTCCGCGGCATCGGGGAAGACGACGGGCGCGTTGACGTCGTCGGGCCCGGCGGGGTGGCCGAAGGCCAGCGGTGCGCGGCTCCACTCCAGACCGTGATCGGCGAGGTCGAGGTCGGCGAAGACCGGCGACGCCACCGCGAGTGGATAGAAGGCGCTGAACAGGTCGGTGACGTATCCGGGGGTGATCTCGGCGCTCCGGACCGCGCCGCCGACCTCGGGCTGCGCTTCGAGGAGCGTGACATCCCAGCCCGCATCGGCGAGCCGGATCGCGGCGATGAGCCCGTTGTGGCCGGCCCCGACGACCACTGCATCCGACACACTCAACGGTCGACTCCCCTCGTCCGTATCGATCTCACCCGGCCGGTGTGCTCCGAGCCGGTACGCCGCGCTGTCCGGTGCGCGGGTTACCCGCGGCCCCCGACCGTAAACGCCGACGAAGAGGCGCAGCCGTGCCCGGCGATTCTGAGGGATGTGTAGCGCCGTGGCAAGCGGGTAGTCCGCACGGGTGACGAACTGGTCTGAACTCCGGTCGCTGCGCCTGGACCTGGCGTTTCCGCCCGCGCGGCTGTGGCATCCGCAGGTCTCCGATGACCGGCTTCGTCGGCGCTGCGCCGGGCGGCCGGTGGTGATCACCGGTGCCGGGGCGGGCATGGGCCGGGCACTCGCGCGGCGATTCGATCGTGCGGGTGTCGAGGTGTTCCTGAGCGATATCGACCTTCCGGCCGCGCAGGAGACGGTGCGGTTGTGCGACGCCGGTGCCCGGGTGCATCTCGACGAGGTCGATGTGTCCGACGCCGATGCGATGACCGCGTATGCCGACGCCGTCGTCGGCCGGTCCGGCCCGCCGGCCATGGTGTTCAACAATGCCGGGATCACGATGGTGGCGGGCGTTCTCGAGGAGGACGACGATTACGCGCGGCGGATCATGGCCGTGAACCTCGGCGGCGTCGTGAACGGCACCGTGGCGTTCCTCCCTCATCTACAGGCGGCCGGCGGCGGGTCGATCGTGAACACCTCCAGCGCCTTCGGATTCCTCGGTTGCCCCACGCAGTCGGCGTACTCCGCCTCGAAGTTCGCCGCGCGCGGCTACTCCGAGACCATCCAGCTACAGCTTCGTGCCGAAGGGTCCGACGTCCGCGTGCACAGTGTTCATCCCGGCGTCGTGCACACCGAGATCGCCGCCCGCGCGCTGTACGTGACGCCCGGGGTTCGGGAGTTCGTGACGCGGGGGTTCAACCGCCGCCTGCCCGGTACGCGGCCCGATGCCGCGGCAGCGGCGATCCTGCACGGGGTCCTCGACGGCCGGGACCGCATACCGGTCGGCCTCGACGCGCGAGCACTCGACGTCGGTGTCCGCGTCCTGGCCGGAGCAGTGCAGCGCCCGATCGCGACGCTGACCGGTCCGGTGTTCCGACGCATGCTGGGCGAGGCCGCGCTTGCCGGTTCGGCGCCGGCCGTCGTCCGGACCTGACAAGGCAAACCGTCGTCGGGCCCGACGACGGTCCGCTGTGTCCCGCTCAGTCGTTGTGCGAGGCCAGGTTCCGGGTGGCCGGACCTTCGAGGACCTCGCCGGTGTGGCTGAATCGCGAACCGTGCAGCGGGCAGTCCCAGGACTGCTCGGCGTCGTTCCACCGCAGCACGCCGTAGAGGTGCGTGCACAGTGGCGCGACGGACCGCGTCTGGCCCTGCACGGTGCACACGCCCTCGGGCTTCACGCCGGACCGCCCGACGCTGCCGTCGCCTTCCTTCGGTGCGCCGTCGGTCGGCTTCAGCAGCGACAGGTAGCCGGCGGCCATGTATCCCGCGACCTGCGCGTTGGCCGACACCGCCGAGGCCAGTGAACCGGGGCGGCTGATCTCGGTCGTGCGCCACGGGCGCAGGGTCGTCGACCACTGTGGTTCGGATCCGAGGATGCGACCCGTCATCGCAAGCGCCGCGGCGACACCGTTGGTCAGGCCCCATTTGGCGAAGCCGGTCGCCACCTGCACCGAGTCGACGCCGGGCAGAATCGGTCCGACATAGGGCAATTCGTCGATCGTCGTGTAGTCCTGGGCCGACCAGCGCGCGACCATCTGTGCCGAGGGGAAGTGCTTCTGGGTCCAGCTGATCAGGTCGAGGACATGCTGTCGCTCGGACTTCGTCCGGCCCACCTCGTGTCCGAAGCCACCGACCATGAGCAGTTCGTGGTCGTAACCGGGCCGGGAGACCGTCCGCAGTGAGACCGACGGGTTGTCGGAGCCGAGGTACATCTCGCCGGGGATGTCCCCGTCGACGGTGAACGCCGCGGCGTAGGACCGCTGCGGATGGACCCGGGCGAAGTAGCCGCCGCGGTCGAGGAAGGGCTGTCCGGTGGCGATGACCACCGAGTCGGCACGGACGTCACCGGCGTCGGTCGAGAGGACGTTCGGTGAGCCGTGGCGGAGGCCCTGCACACGGACGCCCTCGTAGAAGTGGCCGCCGTGTGCGCGCAGGTCGTCGGTCAGGGCACGGAGCACGACCATCGGGTCGATCTGGGCCTGACCGTCGAGGCGAATGGCAGTGCGGACGTCGAAGGGCAGCTCGGGGCAGTCGACGTGTTCGACGGGCAGGTCATGAGCGCGGCAGGCTTCGAACTCCTTCTCCACCGACTTCGCGCCGGACGCGGTGGCGGCGAAGGTGAGGGCCGCACGTTCGTCGACCTGCAGGCCGCGGTGTTCGAGATAGTGGCGCAACCAGGCCTGTCCCTCGCGGTTGGCCTCGACGTAGTCCTGTACGGCCGAGTGGCCGTGGCGGCTCGCGATCGACGACAGTCGAGTGCCCTGGAGCAGCGAGAGCTTGCCGGTGGTGTGGCCGGTCGCCGCGGCGCCCATGTGCCGGGCTTCGAGGACCGCGACCGACTGGCCCGCGCGGGCCAGCAGCAGGCCGGTCGTCAGACCGGTGATGCCACCTCCGACGATGACCTGGTCGAATCTGTCGACGACGTCGATGGGCATCGTCTCCGGGCGGACATCGGGCAGGTACTCGGGGGCTGCCTCACCTGCGGGGTCGAACCAGAGGGTTTTCATGCTGACCGGGTTTGCCCTTGCCGGAGGCGCTCAAACATCGGGGCCGGAGACGATCAAACATCGGAGCCGGCGGGCCGCCGAGCATTTCGGGTGGCGCAATCGCAGGGTAGGGTTTTCGACTGGGAATCGAAAACACATCCGGGGTGTTGCCCGGAGGGCCGGCGGCACCCTGAGCCGCGGCGAGAGGCGGTTGACATGAGCGGGTTCACTCGCGGACTGACCGGGACCGCGGAGACGGTCCGCGCCGACCTCGTGGTGGTGGGTGCCGGAATCGCCGGACTGACGGCGGCGCTGTGGGCCGCCCACGAGGGGCTCCAGGTCGTCGTGCTCAACAAGGGGCCGGGCTGGGACGTGACGAATGCGGAGCAACCCACGTCCACGTTTTACGCGCAGGGTGGTGTCGCGGTCGTGATGCCCGGCGCGGAGACGGGAAGCTCGGACAACGCCGATTCCGTTGACCGCCACCTCGCCGACACGGTCGCCGCCGGTGGCGGTCTCACCGATGCCGCGGCGTCGGGCCTCATCCTCGCCGACGGCTGGGACTCGGTGTCGGCCCTCATCGACTGGGGTGCCGAATTCGACCGGGACGCCGACGGTCTGCTCCTGCGCACCCGTGAGGGCGGCCACACCCGCCGGCGCATCATCCACGCCGGCGGCGACGCGACCGGGGCCGCGATCCAGCGCGCGCTGCACGAGGCCGTCCGGCAGACCGCCGGCTGGGACGTGCCGCCGATCCGGTTCCTCGACGACACGATTGCCACCGCGATCCACCTCGACGACGGCCGGGCGGTCGGTGTCGCGTGCCTGCGCGACGGGCGTTTCACGTCGGTCCTCGCCCCGACCGTGCTCCTCGCGACCGGCGGGGCGGGGCACCTGTACGCTGCCACCACGAATCCGGCGGGCGCCACCTGCGACGGCATCGCGCTGGCACTGCGCGCCGGGGCGCAGGTGGCCGATCTCGAGTTCATCCAGTTCCACCCGACGATGCTCTACACCGCGGGCGCGCGGGGTCGGCGGACCCTCATCAGCGAGGCGGTGCGCGGTGAGGGCGGACGGCTCGTCGACGTCGACGGCCGGTCGGTCACCGCGGGCGTCCACCCGATGGGCGATCTCGCTCCCCGCGACGTGGTGGCCGACGCGGTGCAGACCGCGATCGAGCTCACCGGGCACCCGTGCGTGTATCTCGACATCGCCGACGTCGGCGACTTCGAGACACGCTTCCCGACGGTGACCGCAGGTGTCCGCGCGGCCGGCCTCGACCCCGCGTCCGGACGGATCCCGGTCGTCCCCGGCGCGCACTATCTGTGCGGCGGGGTCGTGACCGACGAGTCGTCCCGCACCGCGGTCGACGGGTTGCTCGCGGCCGGCGAAGTCGCGCGGACCGGGCTGCACGGCGCCAATCGGCTGGCATCGAACAGCCTGCTGGAAGGCCTGGTGATGGGCCGTCGCGCGGCCGCCGTGGCAGTCGCGCGTCGCGAGATCCAGGTCCCCGAACGCGCCGAACTGAAGGCCGAGCAGCCGGTCCCCGTCCTGGACCGCGAACAGCTCCAGAACATGATGACGCGTCATGTCGCGCTACGACGGTCGGCTGCCGGTCTCGCCGAAGTCGCCGCGACGCTCGCCGCCGCGCCGCGTCGGACGGCCGACTCGGTACGCGACATCGAGGACGCGGCACTCACGCTCACCGCGTCCGCGGTCGTCGCCGCCGCTGCCGCGCGTACCGAATCCCGCGGAGCGCATGTCCGCACGGATTACCCGTTGACCGCCGACGTGGCGGAGTCGCGGGTGTTCCGGATCGTCGACGGCGAATTGCGGGAGGCCCGTCCCGTGAGCCTGCCCGGCTGAGCGGACCGGTCAAGTCGACGCCTCCGGGGTGCTGTCGGAGATAGATTGACCCCGATGACCCAGATCTCCGCAGACGGTTCGGGGCCCGAGGGCGGCCCCGATCACGACGACCCGGATTCCCGCGCCCCTGTTCCCGGGGGCCCGGAACGAATCACCCTCGAGCTCGGACACATCACCCTGCATGCGCTCGCGTGGGGTCCCGCGGCCGGTCCGGTGGTCGTGTGCCTGCACGGATTTCCCGACTCGGCATGGACGTGGCGGCACCTCGGGCCCGAACTCGCCGGCGCCGGGTACCGCGTGGTCGCCCCGTTCACACGCGGTTACGCACCGTCGGAGATACCGGAGGACAACGACTTTCACGTTGCGGCGCTGGCCTACGATGCGCTGGCGGTTCATCGCGCGGTCGGAGCCGGCCCCGACGCCGTCCTGATCGGGCACGACTGGGGCGCGATGACGGCGAACGCGGTGGCGCACCGCGACGACAATCCGTACGCGCGGGTGATCTCGATGTCGGTCCCGCCGGTTCCGGCGGTCCGGCGCTCGATCGGCGGTGGGGTCGACGGCGTCAAGACGCTCGCGCGTCAGGCGGTGATGAGCTGGTACATCGCGTTCAATCAGCTGCCGTGGTTGCCCGAACGGACTCTCGACCGCCTCATCCCGCTCCTGTGGCGCCGCTGGCTGCTCGATTCGGCGGCGACTCCTGTCCGGCCCGACCACCGACTGGACGTCGACCACGCGCTCGCGGCGCTGCCCACACGTGCCCATCGGACAGCTGCGCTCGGGTACTACCGCGCACTCCGCAGGCTGCGGACCCATCCTCGGTACGCCGCGTTGCGGAACGACTGGCTGGGCGAACCACGTTCTCCCACATTGTATTTGCATGGTGCAGACGACGGGTGCATGCAGTCGCGTCTTGCGGACACGGTCCGCGAGGTGTTGCCGGCGGGCAGTGCGGCCGCGGTCGTCGCCGGGGCGGGCCATTTCCTGCACCTCGACCAGCCGGACGAGGTGAACGCGAGGATCCTCGCGTTCCTCGGTTCGGACGCGCGGGGCCAAGAGGGTGGCACCGGACCGGCCCGCTTCGTACACTGACCCGCGGGATCTTCACCACACCGTGGCCACCGGGGGAGGGCCACCGCAGAAGCGCATGCCGGGGGGGCTTGCCACCGGGCGGCAGGAAGCCGACGGGTACGAGAAGACGACCGTGCGCTCCACACGGGTGTGGTCGCGCGAAGATCTCGCGGCGATGCAAGGCATGAAGGGGAGTCCGTATGAACGGCGAAGGCTGTTGGTCGACGGTGGTGTGCCGGCCGACCGAACGCGCGGCGCTGGGGCTGTCGGGTGACTCCGATTGGTTGCTGCAATGCCGTCTGGCGATCGGCCATCGGGGTAATCACGCCACCGACGCGAGCACCCACCCGCGGCACGACCGCCGGCTGTGGCTCGAGTGGAACGACTTCGACGACCGCGCGCAGTCGCTCATCGAACGCAATCCGTGCCCGGTCCCGTCCCCGGAGGGCGCCGGATGCGTGTTCTTCGCCGGGCACGGCGGCCCGCACTTCTATGCGCGCAGCAACGGCCACGCACCGTCGGTGATGACCGGCGCGAGCGCTTCCAACCCGCAGACCGTCGCGCCTGATCACGCCGTCGACCCGCTGCGTCAGCCGCCGCAGATGGGTTCGTCACGGATGGGTTCGCACCGCCTGCCCGACTCGCACCCGGCTGCCCTGCCGACGCAACCCCCGGCGGCCGAGCCCGAACCGAACGAGTACCGCGGCGGACGCCGGTCGACCAATGCCGAGCCGCTGGCCGCCGAGGACTACCACGGCCGACGCCACCGGACCGACGGCTACGCCGTCGCCTACTCGCCGGCGCCGGACCCCGGCAGATCGTTCGGCGGACAGGCAGGCAGCGGCCCGGCCGGCCCGTCGGTCCGTGTCCCGGGTTCGGAGACGACGGGCATCGCGCCGGGGAACGTCCCGGCCGTGCCCGACGACCCCACCGCTCCGGGATTCGACGCGGCGCGTGTTGCCGCCATCGGGGACGCGCTCGACGAGGTCGCTGCCGCCCTGGCGAAATTGGCCGCAGCACTCCGCTCGTAGGGGCATCCGAAATACCACGAAACCGCTGGTTCTCAGGGAGCAGTAGTTGGGCTCGCTCCGAGCGCAACGGGTTCTTTCCACATACGGTAGGGGGGTACCGTTTCGGGGTCGACGGTGGTATACCTGGTCGGGCATACCCTTGAGGGGTATCCGGACGGGAGAGATCATGGACGAGCACCAGCACGGCTACATCGGCCGGAAGGACGACTATCTGCGCCGCCTGAAGCGCATCGAAGGTCAGGCGCGAGGTCTGCAGCGGATGGTGGAGGAAGACACCTACTGCATCGACATCCTGACGCAGGTGTCGGCGATGACCAAGGCGTTGCAAGCGGTCAGCCTCGGTCTCCTCGAAGAGCACATGGCCCATTGCGTCGTGCATGCCGCGCAGGAGAGCGACGAGGCCGGCAAGGCCAAGGTCGACGAGGCCATGGCCGCGATCACCCGCCTGGTCAAGTCCTGACCGTCCTTCCTGATCCAACCCGTTGACTTCGACGATCCGAGGAGTTCCCGCATGAGCACCACCAGCACCTACACCGTCACCGGCATGACCTGCGGCCATTGTGCCGCGTCCGTTCGTGAAGAGATCGAGGCGCTGCCGGGCGTGACCAGCGTCGAGGTCACCGTCGACGACGGCTCGGTGCGGGTCGCGGCCGACCGTGAACTCGGTCGAGACGAGGTCGCGGCCGCCGTCACCGAAGCCGGCTACGCGCTGGCCTGACCATGAGATCCGTTATCACCGGGCCCCTGGCCTACGTCGTCGCGCTGATCGCGGTCTTCGTGATCGCGTTCGGCGTCGGGCGTGCGTGGGGCCCCGACGTGGAGCCGGTGACTCACGACGCACCGTCGCACGGCGTCGTCGTCACCGGCGAACCGACATCCGACACGCATGAAGGTGGTCACCCATGACCGCGAGCACCGGACAACTGGTCGACCTCGACATCTCCGGCATGACCTGCGCGTCCTGCGCCAATCGCATCGAGCGCAAGCTCAACAAGATCGACGGCGTGACCGCGTCGGTGAACTACGCGACCGAACGCGCCCACGTCGAGGTACCTGCGGGTCTGGCAGCCGGCGACCTCGTCGAGGTGGTCCGCGCGGCCGGCTACGACGCATCGCCGATCCTGACCGATTCGTCGGCGGACGCTCCGGAACACCCGGGAGCGGGGTCCGGCGATCCCGAATTGGACGGTCTCCGGCAGCGCCTGATCGTCTCCGCGATCCTCTCGGTGCCGGTGATCGCGCTCGCGATGATCCCGGCGCTGCAGTTCACGTACTGGCAGTGGTTGTCCCTGACGCTCGCCGCGCCGGTGGTCGTGTGGGGCGCTTACCCGTTCCACCGCGCAGCGTGGATCAACCTGCGCCACGGCGCCACGACGATGGACACCCTCGTGTCCGTCGGCACCCTCGCGGCGTTCGGATGGTCGCTGTACGCGCTGTTCCTCGGCACCGCGGGCACGCCCGGGCTCACCCACGGATTCGACCTTCTGCCCCAGCGGACCGACGGATCGTCGCACATCTACCTCGAGGCCGCGGCCGGCGTCACGACCTTCCTGCTGGCCGGCCGCTATTTCGAGAAGCGCGCCAAGCGGCGGGCCGGTGACGCACTCGCCGCGCTGATGGACCTCGGGGCCAAGGACGTCGTCGTCCGACGGTCCGACGGTGCCGAGTCCCGAATCCCCATCGCGCAGCTGGCGGTCGGCGACGAGTTCGTGGTCCGGCCCGGTGAGAAGATCGCCACCGACGGAGTCGTCGTCGACGGTGCGTCGGCGGTCGACGCGTCGATGGTCTCCGGTGAGTCGGTGCCGGTCGAGGTCACCTCCGGCGACTCGGTGGTCGGCGCGACCGTCAACACCAGCGGTCTGCTCGTCGTGCGTGCGACCGCGGTCGGTTCCGACACCGCGCTCGCCCAGATGGCCCGCATGGTGACGGCGGCGCAAGAGGGCAAGGCCGACGTCCAGCGGCTGGCCGACCGGATCTCGTCGGTATTCGTCCCGATCGTGATCGCGATCTCGCTTGCGACCCTGGGCTTCTGGCTCGGCGTGGCGTCCACGACCGACTTCGCCGGTGGCGATGTGACCTTCGCGTTCACCGCCGCCGTCGCGGTCCTCATCATCGCGTGCCCGTGCGCGCTCGGACTCGCCACTCCGACGGCCCTGATGGTCGGTACCGGGCGAGGGGCACAGCTGGGCATCCTGCTGAAGGGCCCGGAAGTGTTGGAATCGACACGACGCGTCGACACGATCGTGCTGGACAAGACCGGCACAGTGACGACGGGTGAGATGTCGCTGTCCGGGATCACCGTGGCCGACGGTTATGCGAGCGAACAGGTCCTGGGCTGGGCGGCATCGGTGGAGTCGGGATCGGAACACCCGATCGCGGCGGCCATCGTCGACGCGGGACGCGACCACATCGACTCCCGCGTCCGTGATTTCGTGTCCACGCAGGGCGCCGGTGTCGCCGGGATCGTCGGCGACCGGTTCGTGACAGTGGTGTCGCCGAACACGATCGACGCGCCCCTGCCACCGCCGCTCGACGATGCGGTGGTCGTCGCGGAATCCGACGGCGCAACCGCGGTCGTCGTCCTGATCGCCGAGGATTCCTCCGAAGAGCCTGCCCGACAACCTGTTCCCGTCGCGGTTCTCGTGGTGGCGGACCAGGTCAAACCCTCGTCGGCCGCGGCGATCTCCGAGTTCCGGCGACTGGGTCTGACTCCGATGCTGCTGACCGGCGACAACGAGGGCGCCGCCCGGGCCGTGGCCTCGAGTGTCGGGATCGACGACGTCACCGCCGGGGTCAGTCCGAAGCGGAAGCTCGAGGTGATCGCCGAACTGCAGGAGCAGGGCCACGTGGTGGCGATGGTCGGGGACGGGATCAACGACGCCGCGGCGCTCGCCCAGGCCGACCTCGGCCTCGCGATGGGTACCGGCACCGACGTCGCGATGGCCGCCAGCGATCTGACGATCGTGAGCGGTGACCTGCGCGCGGTGGCCGATGCCATTGCTCTGGCGCGTCGAACCCTCGGCACCATCAAGGGAAACCTGTTCTGGGCCTTCGGGTACAACGTCGCGGCCATTCCTCTCGCCGCCGCCGGGATGCTGAATCCCATGATCGCCGGCGCGGCCATGGCGCTCTCGTCGGTGTTCGTCGTCGGCAACAGCCTGCGACTCCGCGGGTTCACGCCGCGGCGCTGATAGGAAACCGCCCTCGCCGGCTACGCCGACGACTCTTCGTCGTCTATGGTTCGCCGGCGGGCGGTTTTCGATCGGGTGCCCGACCGTCAGGCGCTGGTGGCGACCCGTGCCGCCGCGTGCCGCCCCGCGCGCCGGCCGAAGTAGGAGCCCTCGCCCAATTGCGTTCCGCTGCAGTATCCCTTGCAGTCCTGCGCGATGTTGGTGGCACTGGCCCCGGCGGCGTAGAGCCCGCGGATGACGGTGCCCGACTCGTCGAGCACCTCACCGTCGAGTGACGTCGCCATACCGCCCATGGTGAACCCGGCGTACATGGCCTTGCCGAGCGACAGGTCGTATGCCGCCCACGGTCCGGTGTCCTGGGGCTCGAGGAACTCGGGTGCCTTGTGGAAGTCGGGGTCTTCCTTCTTCGCTGCGTTCTCGTTGTAGCGGGCCATGGTCGCCTGCAGCTTGCCGTCGGGGATGCCGAGGTCCCGCTCCATCTCCTCGATGGTCTCCCAGCCGTCGATCAACGGGACCAGGTAGTTCTGCTTCTCGTTCATGTGCGACTCGTTGACGATGAGGTAAGCCACCGAATCAGGTTGCTCGAGAACGAATCCCGATGTCCGCGCATGGTAGGAGTCCTCGGTGACGAACCGCTCGCCGAATTTGTTCACGATGACGCCCATGACCATGCTGGCGGGCGGGTAGATCGGCGCGGTGATGAACGCCTTGTCCATGTATTTCAGTGCGGCGCCGACCGATCGGCCCATGCGCAGGCCGAGGCCGTCGTCGTAGGTGTTGCCGAGCACGAACGGCTTCTCGGCGAGATGCGGGGTGTGTTCGGCGACCATGTCGGGGTTCATCACGAAACCGCCGGCGGCGATGATCACCGAGTCCGCGCGGATGACGCCCTCGGCGTCGGGCGTCTTCCACGTCACGCCGACGACCGCACCCTGCTCGTCGACGACCAACTGGCGGGCGCCGGTCTCATACCGGACCTCGGCACCCAGCTCATCGAGGCGGGTGACGAGCAGATCGATGACCAGCTTCGCGCCCCCGGTCTCCCCGGGGACCGGGACCTTGTGGCCGCGCGGTGCGGGGACGGCCTGGTTCTTGAACGGCCAGACCTTCTCGTTGCCGGTGAACATCAGTCCCTCGGTGCCGGGCTGGATCACGGCCTTCTCCGGATAGAAGCTGCGCTCGAAGGTGAAGCCGAGCCCTTCGAGCCAGTTGAAGTGATCGACGCTGTCGACGCAGTAGGCGTGGATCTTGTCGGCCTCGGGTTCGATCGACACGGCGGTGAGGTACTTCTCCATCTCTTCGACGGAGTCGTCCTGGCCCGTGGCCTGCTGTACTGCGGTCCCGCCGCCGAGGTAGAAGAACCCACCGGAGAGCGAGGTGGTGCCGCCGGGCGCGGCGGCGCGCTCGAGCAACAGCACACGCGCGCCGTTGGCAGCGGCCTCGGCGGCGGCGCATCCGCCGGCGATGCCGAATCCGATCACGACGACGTCGACCTCGTCGGAGAACTCGCTCACCGAATCGAGTGCGACGGTCTCGGGGATCTCGGTGCTGGTAGCCATGCCGCTCAGATTAGCGGACAAACTAGAACCTGTTCTAGTCTTGGTAACGATTCGTCGACGGGGTGCCGTCGGTGGTCACCGCCCGGTCTCGGACGATCCGGCGCACGGCATATTCACAGGGTTCTCCGGTACCAAGGGATATGGCCTCCATCACGACGCGTCACGCATCCTCGCCGGCTCCTGCGCTGGCGGGCGTGGTCGCCGTCGGCGCGGCTCTCGCCGCGGGCGAACTGGCCGCCGTCCCGATCTCGCCCGACGCCTCCCCGTACTTCGCGGTCGGATCGTCGGTCGTCGACCATTCGCCCGAGGCCGTACGCAAGTGGGCCATCGAGACGTTCGGCGTCAACGACAAGCTCGCACTGTTCATCGGGATGGGCATCATCATCGCGGTACTCGCGGCGGCATGCGGATACCTCGAACGACGACGACCTCCGCTCGGCTCGGTGATCATCGGAGCCTTCGGGGTGGTCGGGATGCTGGCCGCACTCAACCGTCCCGATGCCGGTTGGACGCACGCACTGCCGTCGATCATCGCCGGCGTCGTCGGGATCGTCGTGCTGCGTGTCCTCATCGCGCAGCTACGTCCCAAGGGGGCGGAGTCCCCCGAGGCGGATCCCGACGCCGCGGGCGACGAGCCCACATCGGCTGTGCGGTCGGGTTTCTCGCGCCGCTTCGTGCTCACCGCCGGCGGTGTCGCGGCCGCCGCGGTGGTCGTCGGTGTCGTGGCCCGGCGAGTGCTCGCCGACACTGCGGGCGTCGTCGCCGACCGTGCCCGAGTGCTGTTGCCGCGTGCGGCGAGCCAGGCGCCGCCGATCCCGGCCGGTGCGCAGCTCGAGCTCTCGGGTGCAACCCCGTTCATGACCAGCAACGCCGACTTCTACCGCATCGACACCGCGTTGCAGGTTCCGACGCTCACGACCGACGAGTGGCGACTGCGGATTCACGGGGACGTCGACCGCGAGGTGACCCTGTCCTGGGACGACCTGCTCGCCATGCCGATGACCGAGCGGATCGTGACGCTCGCCTGCGTGTCGAACGAGGTCGGTGGCGACCTCGTCGGCAACGCCAAGTGGCTGGGGGTGCCGATGCGCGAGGTCCTCGATCTCGCCGGGGTGAGACCCGGGTCGGACATGTTGCTGTCCACGAGTGTGGACGGATGGACTTGCGGCACACCGATTTCGGCGGTGACCGATGGGCGCGACGCGCTTCTCGCCGTCGGGATGAACGGCTCGCCGCTTCCCCTCGAGCACGGATACCCGGTCCGGCAGGTGGTGCCGGGACTGTACGGGTACGTCTCGGCGACCAAATGGGTCATCGACTGGGAGATCACGCGGTTCTCCGAGGCCAAGGCCTACTGGACGACACGCGGGTGGTCGGCGCTCGGCCCGATCAAGATGGCGTCGCGCTTCGACCGTCCTGCCGATGGCACCGAGCATCCGGCCGGGGAGGTCGTCGTGGCCGGCACCGCATGGGCCCAGCACACGGGCGTCGAGCGCGTCGAGGTGCGCGTCGACCAGGGGCCATGGCAACCCGCGGAGTTGACGACGGAGTACAGCATCGACACGTGGCGGCAATGGCGGTTCGCCTGGCAGGCGACCAAGGGCAACCACACCCTGGAGTGCCGGGCGATCGACAAGCAGGGCAAGCCGCAGATCGAGCGCTATCAGGCACCGGCACCCGACGGCGCGAGCGGACTCGACGACCGCACCTACACCATCGTCTGAGGCGGTGCGAAGCCCGAGCCCGGAATGCCTTGGCAGGCCAGCGGGACGACACCTGTGCAGACATGTGTCCAGAAATAGCGAAAACCGCAGCGTCAAGGGTTGAGTGAGGTATCTGACTCACCTGAGCTGTCGCTGAGAGCGCATGTTATGTTCATCGCACCTTTATGTGAGCCGGGTGACAGCCATCCTGTCCCATCCGAGCACCTCGTGACCTGCGTCAGGTCGTCCGCTGCGCCCACACATGGCGGAGCTGCACGATGTGGAGGCAGGTCACCTCGTTGACAAAGACGCGCCGAGTCCTGGCGCGCTGAACCGCGGCGCCGCTCGATGGCGCCGGATCAGACAGGTGAGATAGATGACAGTGGGTGTCGTGCGCGAGACGGCCGAGGGAGAGCGCCGGGTGGCGCTGGTCCCGAAGGTCGTCGCCGCGCTGGTGGGCAAGGGTGTGCCCGTCGTGGTGGAGTCGGGGGCCGGTCTCGGCGCTCTGATCCCCGACGAGGCGTACACCGAGGCCGGTGCGACGATCGGCGATCCATATGGGTCCGATGTGGTCCTGAGGGTGTCGCCGCCGTCGGATTCGGAGATCGCGAAGCTACGGAGCGGGCAGAAGCTGATCGGCTTTCTCGCGCCGCGCAACGCCGACAATCAGATCGCCACGTTGCGGGAAGCAGGCGTGGAGGCGTACGCGGTGGAAGCCATTCCGCGTATCTCGCGCGCCCAGGTGATGGACGCGCTGAGTTCGCAGGCGAACGTCGCCGGCTACAAGTCGGTCGTGGTGGCCGCGGATGTGTCCACGCGGTTCTTCCCGATGCTGACCACGGCGGCCGGCACGGTGAAGCCGGCGACGGTGCTGGTCCTGGGTGTCGGTGTGGCCGGGTTGCAGGCACTGGCCACGGCCAAGCGCCTTGGTGCGCGGACCACCGGCTACGACGTGCGTCCCGAGGTCGCCGAGCAGGTGCGTTCGGTCGGAGCGCAGTGGCTCGACCTGGGCATAGACGCCGCCGGTGAGGGCGGTTACGCCCGTGAGCTCACCGACGACGAGCGCGCGCAGCAGCAGCAGGCCCTCGAAGACGCCATCAAGGGTTTCGACGTGGTGATCACCACTGCGCTGGTGCCGGGTCGTCCGGCTCCGCGTCTGGTGACCGCGGCCGCGGTCGAGGGTATGAAGCCGGGCAGTGTCGTCGTCGACCTCGCCGGTGAGACCGGCGGTAACTGCGAGCTGACCGAGCCGGGTCAGACCGTCGTCAAACACGACGTCACCATCGCCGCTCCGCTGAACCTGCCGGCCACGATGCCCGAGCACGCCAGCGAGCTGTACTCGAAGAACCTGTTGGCGCTGATCGAGTTGATGCTCGACGACAACGGGTCCATCACACCGGATTTCGGCGACGAGGTCGTCGCGGCCGCGTGCGTCACCCGTACCGAGCAGGAGGTGTCTGCCTGATGTATGCCGGTCTTCTCGCGAATCTCGCGATCCTGGTGCTCGCCGGGTTCGTCGGTTTCGCCGTCATCTCCAAGGTCCCCAACACCCTGCACACCCCGTTGATGTCGGGCACCAACGCCATTCACGGCATCGTCGTGCTCGGTGCACTGGTCGTGCTGGGCAAGTTGCCCGCCGACGCCGGGTGGGGTGTGCGCATCATCGCGTTCGTCGCGCTGGTGTTCGGCACGCTCAACGTCATCGGTGGCTTCGCGGTCACCGACCGGATGCTGGGCATGTTCAAGGGTAAGAAAGAGGTGGCCAAGTGAACGGCTCCCCAGAGACTTCTGTGTCACAGCTGGTACTCGCGGCGGGTGCGCATACCCCGAGTGAGGGCGTCGGCTACCTGGTGACCGCGCTCTACATCGTTTCGTTCTCCCTGTTCATCTACGGCCTGATGGGTCTGACCGGGCCCAAGACCGCGGTGCGTGGCAACTGGATCGCCGCCGTGGGTATGGGTCTGGCGGTCGCCGCCACCCTGCTCTACGTGTGGAACGAGGGGGCGGTCGGTTCCGACGGTCACTCCACCGAGGGCGTGCCCACGATCAACTGGGTGCTCATCGCCGTTGGTCTGATTCTCGGTGTGGCGCTGGGTATCCCGCCCGCACTCAAGACCAAGATGACGGCCATGCCGCAGCTGGTGGCGCTGTTCAACGGCGTCGGCGGCGGTACCGTCGCGCTCATCGCGTGGGCCGAGTTCATCGAGACCTCCGGGTTCTCGTCGTTCCACAACGTCGAACCGGCCTCGCCGCTGGTGATTGGTTCGCTGATCGCCGCGATCATCGGGTCGGTCTCGTTCTGGGGATCGCTGGTGGCCTTCGCCAAGTTGCAGGAGATCATGCCCAAGGGGTTGGAGAAGACCTTCGTCTCCAACGCGAAGCTGTTTCAGGCCGCCAACATCGTGTTGCTGATCGTGGCGCTCGGGCTGGCGATCTACCTCGGTGTCGACGCCTCCAACGGTGGCGGCGCGAGTGTCTGGTGGATGGTCGGGGTCCTGGTCGCCGCGGGCGTGATGGGTCTGTTCGTGGTGTTCCCCATCGGTGGTGCGGACATGCCGGTGGTCATCTCGCTGCTCAATGCGATGACCGGTCTGTCGGCTGCGGCCGCGGGTATCGCGCTGGACAACACGGCGTTGATCGTGGCCGGCATGATCGTCGGCGCGTCGGGTTCGATCCTGACCAACCTCATGGCCAAGGCCATGAACCGGTCGATCCCCGCGATCGTGTTCGGTTCGTTCGGTGGCGGCGATGCCGCTGCCGCGGGCGGTCCGGGTGCGGCCGGCGGCACGGTCAAGGCGACCTCGGCTGCCGACGCCGCGATCCAGATGGCGTATGCCAACCAGGTCATCGTCGTCCCGGGTTACGGTCTGGCCGTGGCGCAGGCCCAGCACGCGGTCAAGGAGATGGCGAAGCTGTTGGAGGCCAAGGGTGTCGAGGTCAAGTACGCGATCCACCCGGTCGCCGGCCGCATGCCCGGTCACATGAACGTGCTGCTCGCCGAGGCCGATGTCGAGTACGACTCGATGAAGGAGATGGACGACATCAACGGCGAGTTCAGCCGGACCGACGTCGCCATCGTCATCGGCGCCAACGACGTCACCAACCCCGCGGCGCGCAATGATCCGAGCAGCCCGATCCATGGGATGCCGATCCTCAACGTCGACGAGGCGCGATCGACCATCGTGCTCAAGCGGTCGATGAGTTCGGGTTACGCCGGCATCGAGAACCCGCTGTTCTTCGCCGACGGCACCAGCATGCTCTTCGGCGACGCCAAGAAGAGCGTCGACAGCGTCATCGAGGAACTCAAGGCGCTCTAGCGTTTTCACGTTTCTCCCCGAGGCCCCGGCAACCGTTCTGGTTGCGGGGGCCTCGGCTGTTTCTCGGCGGGGAAACACCTCGATACGTTGAATCGAGCACCGTCACCTGTCAAGATGGTTATGTGTCGGGTTTTGTGTTCGTCAGCGGGCGGTCGAGCCTCGATTTCGCGGGTACGATGCTGTGGCGTCGAAGCATGCGTACCGAACTCCTCGGCGACTCCGGTGACCTGTCCCGGTGGTTCTCCGAAGCGGGACTCTTCGACCTGGTGGACGATCCGGACACCGTGGACATCGAGTACGCCCGACGGGTTCGTGAGGCGATCTACGACGTGGTGGTCGGTTGCCTCGGCTCCGGCGACGACACGTCCGTCGGCAGGATGAACTTCGATCCCGAGTCCGCTGCCGTGCTCAATTCTGCTGCCGCCACGCCTCTGCCCACTGTCACGCTGGACATCGACGGAATGGCGAAAGTGACAGGGACGACTCGTAATGGATTGAGTCTGCTCGCGCGGGACGCCATCGAGTTGCTCGCGTCCGCCGACCTCGCCAAGATGCGCGAGTGCTCGAACCCTGACTGCACCCGGTTGTTCGTGGACGTGTCGCGCGGCGGCTCACGGCGGTGGTGTGGCATGGCCGAATGCGGCAATCGCAAGAAGGCGGCGGATTATCGACGCCGCCACAAGGAACTCTCCACCTGAATCCTCTCCGCGAGGAAGTTCTACCGTTACTCGGTCGATCATCGCCGGTGCCGGGTCCTCACGATTCTGCGCCCCGGACGGTCGTCGGGCGCGGGTGGCCGCGCATCCGTGTTACGGCGTCATGACGGCTCTAAAACGACGGAAATACCTGGTAGTGCCGCGTATCCGAATTTGAGTAACCCCCTTGACAGGTGACGAATCGAAGGTACACACTCGGTGCAATCCGTAACCGGTTAAGCCGGTGACGGAGTCCCGGGAAGTCATCTACGGTGCGCCGCTGCGCCGTCTCCTTCTGTCGAGAGAGACCAACTCCATTGACGAAACCACCACTCGCGGCCTCGACGACCGCGCCCACGACCCTCACCCCAGCCGAAGTCGCCGGTCGTCTGGAGCGACTGCCCTGGTCGCCCGTGCAGCGAAACCTGTTCCTGGTCATCGCAACTGCGTGGTTCTTTGATTCCATCGACCTGGGGGCGATGACCTTCTTGCTCTCACCCATCAGCGACCACTTCGATCTCAGCCCGGCGCAGACCGGCGTACTGGGGAGTGCGAGTTTCGCCGGGATGTTCTTCGGTGCCATCGGCGCAGGAGCGCTGGCCGACCGGTTCGGTCGCCTGCGTGTCTTCAAGTGCAGCATCGTGATCTGGGGGCTCGCCAGCGTCGGCCTCTACTTCGCTTGGTCGTACGAATCGATGCTGGCCTTCCGGTTCGTGCTGGGAATCGGTATGGGGGCTGAATTCCCGGTCGCTGCAGCAATTCTCGCCGAGTTCATGCCGTCGTCGAAACGTGGCCGGTATGCGGCCCTGCTGGAGGGGGCGTGGCCGCTCGGATTCATCTCTGCCGGCGCGCTCTCCTATCTCCTGGTCGCCTCGCAATTCGGCTGGCGGGGCTTCTTTTTCATGCAGGCCGGGCTCGCCGTGATCGCGTTGATCGTCCGCAGGAACTTGCCTGAGTCACCGCGGTGGCAGATCGCCAGGGGTCATGAGGCGGACGCCGAACGAACGCTCAGCGCCTTCGAGCAGCGGGTGCAGAAGGCCACCGCCGAACCACTTCCCGACTACACGCCGATTCCGGACGCCGGACCCGGCACGGCGCGTGGCGGGTTGCGAGCGCTTCTCGACGTCCGCAACCGAGCACGCACCTTGACCGTGTGGGCGGTGTGGTTCTGCCTGATGACCGGTTACTACGGGTTGACCACGTGGATCGGTAAGCTCCTCACCGACAGCGGTCTGGATGTCGCGAAGAGCATCGGATTCGTTCTGGCCATGGCGCTCTGGGGAATTCCCGGGTTCCTGTCCGCCGCCTATCTCATCGAGCGTCTCGGGCGTCGATACTGCCTGGCGGGATACACCGTAGGTTCCGGAATCGCCGCCTTCTTCTACGGCCAGAGCTCGGGCACCGTCGAGCTCATCGTTGCCGGCTCCTTCCTGCAGTTCTTCTTCTTCGGCATGTTCTCCTCCATTTTCGCCTACACGCCGGAGCTGTTCGCCACCAACAGCCGAGGCACCGGCGTCGGATCAGCCACGGCAATGGGTCGCCTCGGCTCCGTGTTCGGTCCGCTCGCCGTCCCGGCACTGCTCGGCTTCGGCGGAACCGGACTCGTATTCACGACCAGTGCGGTGCTTTTCGCCATCGGCGCGGGCGTCGTCCTGACCATGCTGCCCGAGACGAAGAACGCCGTACTCGAGCAGATCGACTGATCCTCACCACACGAATCACAGAAAGTCATCAGATGAACACCGAGGAATACCTGTACTTCGTGCATCGCGCCTTCGCGGGGATGCTCGACGCGCTCGGCGAGATCGGCGACGACCAGGCCAATCAGGCACCGCCCCTCTCCGGGGCGAACCCGCCGTGGGCCATCGCATTCCACTGCACCGAGGTCGCCGAGTACTGGATCGGGCACCTCATCGCCGGCCGACCCAGTGATCGCAACCGAACGGCCGAGTTCACGGCAAGCGGATCGATCGACGACCTCCGACGGCGGATCGCCGCACTGGAGGACCGACTGAACGGTGACCTTGCAGGCTTCGATCCTGATGCGCCGCTGCGGAACACCCCGCCGAGCGACTACGAGGGTCCGGCTCGTCCACTGTCGCCGATCGGTGTGCTGCTGCACGTGCTGGAGGAACTCGCTCAGCATCACGGGCAGATCGAACTGTCTCGCGACGCGCTGACGGCCCTGGCCGCAGGACGGCGGTGATCGGCCATGCCCATGAGCAGCCGGACTCGTTCGGCGCATCCAGGTTTCGATGACCTCGAAGTCACTCGACTCCGCCGGCGGCCGGGCGTCAAATGGTCTCGTGCGAGCGCCGACGGGACTATTCCGGCATGGGTCGCCGACATGGACTTCCCCATCGCACCGCCGATTCGCGACGCGCTCGTCGAGTCGATCGAGAAGGGGGATCTCGGATACCCCGACTGGCTGGGTGGGACACCACTCCGTAAAGCGTTCGCCCGGCGAATGGCCGACCGATACGGATGGGTCGTCGACCCCGCGCGGGTGCGCGAGCAGACCGACCTCATCCAGGCATTGCAGTTGCTCCTCAGGCTGAGTGCCGGTCCGGGCGACGCGGTGGCGATCCAGACTCCGAACTATCCTCCCTTCCTCGCGACGCTGGCGAGGATGGGACTGCAGACTGTCGACGTGCCTTTTCGCCGAACGTCGTCGGGATGGTGTCTGGACTTCGACGAGTTCGAGCGGGCGCTCGAGCGTCGACGGCCGAAGGCGCTCGTTCTCGTGAATCCGCACAACCCCACCGGTCGGGTGCACTCCCGGGCGGAACTGACCCGAATCGCGGAACTGGCGGAGAGGTTCGACCTCCTGGTCATCAGTGACGAGATCCACGCAGACCTCGTGTATCACCCGCACGGCCACATTCCCTTCGGATCGCTCGGCGATGAGGTGGCCGCGCGGACGGTGACGATCACCTCGGCGGGCAAGGCATTCAATCTGGCCGGGTTGCGCTGCGCAGTCGTCCACTACGGGTCGTCGGAGCTCTTAGGCCGCCGCGACGCGGAGCCGCCGGATCTCTACGGGACGGTGTCGGTGCCGGGGGTGGTCGGGCATGTCGCGGCGTGGGAGAAGGCATCGGACTGGCACTCCGACCTCATCCGTGTGCTGGATCGTAACCGGAGGCGGGTACACGAATTTCTTGTCGGCGAAGTTCCCGAGGCCGTGCATCACCTTCCCGAAGCCACATACCTGAGCTGGGTGGACGTTTCGGCGTATGGGCTCGACGATCCGGTGGACACGATCCGTCGCCGCGGTCGCGTTCTCGTCGACGGCGGCCGCGGATTCGGTGAATCGAGTGCGGAGTATGTGCGGATCAACTTCGCCACCTCGGAGTCGATTCTCGAACAGATCCTGGAAGGAGTAGCTGTCGGACTCATCCGGTGACTCTCGTCGAGATGAGGACCGGTCAGGAATCGAGAAGCCGCCGGCTGCGCCATCACCGTACTGTCGGTGCATCGCCTGATCTCAACGGAGGAAAGCATGTCTCTGTCACTTCGGTCCCTGTCGCTCTGGTACCAGCGAAGGACCAACGAGCGCACCGTCGCCCGCATCCGCAAGAAGTCCGGATCGATGTGGGGGATGGAGATGCTCATCCTGCGCACGACCGGTCGACGCTCAGGTCTCGCGCGCGAGACACCACTCAGCTGGTTTCCCGACGGCGACGACTGGCTGGTCGTCGCATCGGGTGGCGGCAAGCGGAATCCGGACTGGTTCGCCAACCTGACCGCCCATCCCGATGGCGTGTCGGTCGAGCGGAACGGGGAGGCCCCGGTGCCGGTGACGCCGGTCGTCCTCGGCGCGGACGAACGCAGCACGGCGTGGAAGCGGGTTGTCGAGGCGCAACCCCGATACGCCAAGTACCAGAAGAAGTCCTCGCGCGAGTATCCGCTCGTGAGGCTCGTCGCGCGTTCGTGATCGGTGGTCCGAAACGGGGGCGGTAGGAGCTGGGCGCGACGGCAGGTGGCGCGGTTGATGAGGTGACTCGAGAGTGTTCCGCGGAACACTCTCGACCTCAGGTTGAGTCCCCGTGAAATTGTCGGTGCCGGACGATACCTTGTTCCTGTACTTCTCGATCGGTTCAGGAGGTTGCTGTGGGGGTCAGTGCTTTTCGTTCTGCTGGGGATGTGTCGTCGATGTTCGATGGTGCGGATCCGGCGTCGTTGTCGGATGAGGTTCTCGAGGCGCGGGTGCTGGGGTATGCGGCTCAGATCACGGCGCTGACAGCGGACTTCCTTGACCTGGTGGCAGAACTGGATGAGCGGGAGTCGTGGCGGGGGCCGGGGATTCACTCGCTGGCGCACTGGTTGTCGTGGAAGGCCGGCATTGCACCGCGAACGGCGCATGAGCAGTTGAGGGTCGCCAAGGCGCTACGGGAATTGCCGATGATCCGCACGGCGTTTCGCGAAGGTCGGCTGTCGTATTCGAAGGTCCGCGCCCTGACACGGGTGGCTACGCCGGAGCGGGAGCAGGAGTTGGTGAATCTGGCGTTGTCGTGCACGGCGAGTCAGTTGGATCGGGCGGTGCGGGCGATGGCCCGGATCGACCGTAACCGTGGTGTCGAGGAGGAAAGCCGGCCGCCGGTGGAGTCGTCGGGTCGGTGGAAGTGGAACGATGACGGGTCGTTGTCGGTGTCGTTGCGGTTGAGTCCGTTGGATGGTGCGCGGTTCCTCGCTGGGTCGGTGCGGGCGGAATACGAACGGACCCGGACCAGCGACGACCCGGATCTACCGACCGTCGAGAGCGTTCCGCGGAACACTGAATCCGGTTCAGAAGCACAGGATTCGGAGGTGGTTCCGTCGCGGCGTCGGGATCTGTGGCGGCAGGTGCCGTCGAATGTGGCGCCGGCGGTGGTGGCGATGGCAGACATGGTGCATGACGGGATGGCGATGCCCGATCTTGCGCCGGGTGCGGAGATCCTGATCCATGCTGGTGAGGGGGTGGAGTCGGCTCATCTCGATGGTGGGCCGGCCCTGTCGGAGGTTGAGGTGGCCGAAGCTCGGTGTGGGGCGTCGACGCGGGAGGTGGTGAGCCGCGGGGTGCCTGGGCGGCCGGGGAAGTTGGCGTTGTTGGGGGTGGGTCGTCGGAAGCGGGCGCCGAACAAGGCGTTGGTGCGGGCGTTGTTCGTGCGGGATCGGTGTTGTCAGGTGCCGGGGTGTGGGCGGACGCGTCATCTGCATGCCCATCATGTGGTGTTCTGGTCGGCGGGTGGGCGGACCGATCCGGACAATCTGATCTTGTTGTGTGGGTCGTGTCATCGGTCGTTGCATCGGGGCGAGTTCGCGATCACCGCGCATGGGTTGCAGCGGTTCAGCTTTCATCGGCCGGACGGGACGGAGATCGAGGTGGCGCCACCGACGTCGAAACCGTCGGGGTGGCAACCAAACCCTGCAATAGGTATCGACGCGACGGTGCCGATCGGGGGTGGCCGGATGGATTTGGGTTACACCACCGAGGTGCTCTACGCCGTCTGGGAGTGGAAGGAAAGCAGGTCTTCTCGCGTCGACCTCGCGATGTCGGCGGCGTAGTCGTCGATCGTCGTCGCGCTACTTCTGACGCCAGAATGCGCGGCCCGCGATGAATTCTGACGAGCAGGCATGTCTATCCCTGCACAACACACTCGCACGAGCCGCCAGGAGAACATCATGAGCCGCAACAGCACCACCAAGGACGCCGCCGCCCCGACGACCACGAACCCCGCCTCCGATGAGGCGCAACCGATCCGCAGGAACTGGCGTCGCACAACGGGAATCGTCATCAGTGTGCTGGTCGGCGCCTTCTTGGTCTTCGACATCGTGATCAAGCTGACGCGTCCGCAGGAGGTGGTCGATTCCATGGCGAAACTCGGTTTCCCGATCGACCAGGCGCTTGTCATGGGTATCGTCCTGCTGGTCTGTCTCGTCGTGTTCGCCATCCCGCGCACCGCAGTCCTCGGCGCCCTGGGGATCACGGCTTACCTCGGAGGCGCGGTCACCGCCAACATGCGAATCGAGGCACCGCTGTTCGACACGGTCCTGTTCGCGGTCTACCTCGGCGTGCTGATGTGGATCGGTCTGGTCCTGCGCCGCCCCGAGTTGCTGAAGGTGGCCGGCCTGAAGCGCTGAGCTTCGCCGCTGCCCGGCCCCGCACCCGTTACCGATCTGGGATCGGACGGGTGCGGGGTCGTTGTGCACCTCTCGTACCGTTACGCGAGTGACTGGTGTGACCAGAGTGAAGCGCAGGAAACTGGCGGCGGCAGCGACGATCGCGGTCGCCGCCCTCGGCGGGGTGGCGGTCGGGACGTTGCCCGGACCGGACGCCTCGGTTGTGACGACGGCCTCCGCGATGGACCCGGCCGGCCTGTACAACAGCGCGCAGTCGAAGTTCGCCGGAGGTGATGTCGCGGGCGGACTCGAACTCCTGCAGCAGGTCCTCGCGGTGGCGCCGGCCGATACCGACGCGCTTGCACTCCAGGCGATCTGGTCGGACCAGGTCGACGACGTCGTGGCGGGGCGCTCGGCCCTGAACCGGTTGTCGATGATGAACCCGTCCCTGGCGACAACCGCCCGCAACATCATCTCGGGTGTGGCGACGGCGGCGCAGATCGTCCCCGACACCACTCCCAAGGCGGTGTCGGGACGCCCGGCGATCGTCGTGCTCGGGTACGGCCTGAACGCGAACGGAAAGATGGCGCCGGAGCTCGTCAATCGCGTCTCCGCGGCGAAGGCCCAGGCGGAACTGACCACCAACACGCCGATCGTCGTCACCGGAGGTGTCCCGAAGAAGGGCATCACCGAAGCAGCCGCGATGCGGACCTGGCTCGAGAACAACGGTGTCAGTGCGAACCGGATCCTCGTCGAGGACAAGTCCGGGTCTACGGTGGCCAATGCGCAGAACACCGCCGAGATCCTGCGCGCACAGGGAATCCGGGACATCGTGCTCGTCACGTCGCCCAACCACATCCGGCGCGGGGCGGCGGACTTCGGTGCCATGGGCCTGCGCGTCGTCGGGACACTCACCACCGCGACGGACCTGGAGAAGTACCGGACCCCGCTGGCCAAGGCGCAGCAGACCGGCATACGTGTGGAGGCCACCCGGACCGCGCGTATCCCGGCTACCCATGAGCCCGGGCTGCTGCCGCAGAACCTACCCGAGACCGGCCCCGGATTGATCCCGGAGATCGGTGGCCGGATCCTCCAAGAGCTTCTGAAGGCGGGATCGTCGGCCTGACGGGCCGATCTCCCCGCACCGGGCGGCGGAGTCCGGTGAAGTGAATCACAGTGTTGCGCTGCTGCCCTGCGGTTTCACAGCTTCCTGACGGCAGAGTTCATCTGGAGTCAACAAACCGTCGGTAAGTTCGGACATATGCGAACAAAGGGGAGTCGGGGCCCCCGAATTCGCGAGGTGGTGCGGTACGACCTACCGGCATCTCTCGTCGTTTTCCTTGTGGCCCTGCCATTGTCATTGGGCATCGCGATCGCATCGGATGCCCCCGTGCTCGCCGGTCTCATCGCCGCGGTCGTCGGCGGGATCGTCGCCGGTCTGATAGGCGGTAGCGCACTCCAGGTTTCAGGACCGGCCGCGGGCCTGACCGTGGTGGTCGCCGACATGGTCGCCAATTTCGGTTGGCGCGTCACATGTTTCATCACCGTCGGTGCGGGTCTGTTGCAGATCCTGTTCGGCCTGAGCCGGGTCGCAGGTGCCGCGCTGGCCATCGCTCCCGTGGTCGTCCACGCGATGCTCGCCGGGATCGGCATCACGATCGCGTTGCAACAGATCCACGTGCTCCTCGGCGGCAGCTCGGCCAGCAGTGCATGGGAGAACGTGACGTCGCTGCCGGCCGGGATCGCCGACATCGAGACGTCGGACGCGCTCGTGGGAGGCACCGTGATCGCGCTTCTCCTCATCTGGCCACTGATGCCCTCGGCGGTGCGCAAGGTGCCGGGACCGCTCGTCGCTATCGTCGGGGCGACGGCACTGACCATCGTCTTCGGCCTGGACGTCGAACGGATCAGTATCGACGGCAACTTCTTCGAAGCGATCACGCTTCCGGAGCTACCGGACAGGAGTTGGGGCGCAGTGCTTCTCGGAGTGTTGACGGTCGCCCTGATCGCGAGTGTCGAGTCCCTGCTGTCAGCGGTCGCGGTGGACAAGATGCACACCGGCCCACGCAGCGATCTCAACCGGGAGCTGCTCGGTCAGGGCAGTGCGAACATCACCTCCGGGATGCTCGGCGGGTTGCCCGTCACCGGAGTGATCGTGCGCAGCACCACCAACGTCAACTCCGGGGCGCGAACGTCGGCCTCGGCGGTGATGCACGGTGTGTGGGTGCTCGTCTTCGCGGCACTGCTCACCGGTCTCGTCGAACAGATCCCCATGGCCGCGCTGGCCGGCCTGCTGGTGGTCATCGGTATCCAGCTGGTCAAGCTGGCGCACATGAAGATCGCGCTGCGGACGGGCGACCTGTGGGTGTACGTCATCACGGTGCTCGCGGTCGTCTTCCTCAACCTGCTCGAAGGTGTCGCGATCGGTCTGGCAGTGGCGATCGGACTCGTCGTCTGGCGGGTGGTTCGCGCCGAGATCACCTCGGAGGCAGGCAGTACCGACGACAAGCGTCAGTGGACCGTACGTGTTCGCGGTTCGCTGAGCTTCCTGTCGCTGCCGAAACTGAACAAGGCGTTGTCACAGGTGCCGGACGGGGCGCACCTGACACTGGAACTCGACACCGACTTCCTCGATCACGCGGCGATGGAGATGCTCGAGGACTTCCGTTGGGCGCACGAGGCCGGCGGCGGCACGGTCCTCCTGGTGGAGAAGGGTCGCGCTCGGCTCGTCGACGCCCCTCGACGGCCACCGCGGCGCCACACGTCCGGATTCGCCGGTCTGACGCCGTGGCGTAACCGAACCGGGTCGGAGGCGTCCGCGTCCCCGGACCGTCCGGCCGCACTCAGATCCGTTCTCGGCGGCGTCGACGAGTACGAGAACGAGCACGCCGACGCCCTCCGCGCCATGCTCGCCGATGTCACCGAGTCTCAGGATCCCGACTCGTTCTTCGTGACGTGTGCCGATTCGCGATTGATGCCGAACATCATCACGACGAGCGGCCCGGGGGACCTCTTCACGGTGCGCAACGTGGGCAATCTGATACCGACCGACAGCGACGACGACGTATCCGTGGAGGCCGCACTCGAATTCGCCATCGGCGAGTTGGGTGTGTCGTCGATCGTGGTCTGCGGCCACTCGTCGTGCGGGGCCATGCATGCGCTGCTCGACAGCGAACAGGTCGATGTATCCGACCTCCCGGCCGGATCCGAGAGCACGCCGATCCAGCGATGGCTCAAGCACGCGATCCCCAGCCGGGTGGCCTTTCGGCACGGACACCCCGCCGGGCGCGCCGCGGCCGAGCTGGGACTGGCCGAGGTCGACCAGCTGGCCGTCGTGAACGTGGCCAAGCAGATCGAGACCCTGGCGCGGCACCCGCTCGTCGGGCGCGCCGCAGCAGAAGCGCGGCTACGCATCGTCGGTCTGTACTTCGACATCGCCACCGCGCGGGTCTACGAGGTCACCCAGCAGAGCATCGCACCGGTCGTCGAGGCGGCAGCCGCGCGACCGTGAACGCCGGTCGGAAAGGCGCCGTCCATGGACGAGTGTGGGCTGAGGCGCCGGTGTCGACGGTCTGTTGCTACAAGCCGGCGGCCGCCTGCACGGCCGCCTGCACGCCGTGCCCGGCGACGACGATCGGTTCGATGGAGCGCAGGGTGCGGCACAACACGAACGCACCTTCCAGCGCGGTCAGCGTGATCATCGCCAGCCGACGACGCTCCGGCTCGGCGACCTCGAGTTGTCCGAACCACGCCGCGAGACCGGTCAACCAGCTCTCGAAGACCTCGGCGGCCTCCAGCCTGAGGCGCTCGTTGGTACTCGCCACCTCGAGTGCGATGGTCTCGATGGAGCAGGCCTCGCTGTAGTCCTGCGACGCCAACAGTTTTCCGGCGTTCTCGAACAGCGTCGGGATGCCGGTCAGGGGGTCGGTCGTCTCCAGCTGGGCGCCGACGAACGCGCCGTAGCGCAACCCTTCGCGTCGGATGACCTCGACGCTTATCGCTTCCTTGCCGCCCGGGAAGTGATGGTAGATCGAACCGTAGGGAGCTTCAGCCGCCGCCGAGATCTGTTTGATGCCGGTGGCCGGCATACCCTGCCGCCGGTACAGCTCTGCGGCTGCCTCCAGGATCCGGTCGCGAGTAGCGGAATCTGCCATGACGTCTCCATTCCTTGCGCATCGTGCCGGTGTCAGCTTATCTTGCTTCTAAGTAGAACGATCTATCTAGGAGGCGGCGTGCCCACAGTCGACGTGCCGGCCGGCTCCATCTCCTACGAAGACACCGGCGGTCCCGGGCCGATCCTGGTACTCGGCCACGGGTTGCTGATGGACGGCCGGCAGTGGCGCAAGGTGATCCCGCTGCTTCCCGAATTCCGTTGCATCACACCGACGCTCCCGATGGGGGCGCACACGGAGCCGATGCACGCCGACGCGGACCTCACTGAGACGGGTGTGGCATCGATCCTTGCCGACTTTCTCGATGCCCTCGACCTCGATGACGTGACGCTAGTCCTGAACGACTGGGGCGGTGGTCAGTTCGTGATCTCCCAAGGCCGGGACAAGCGCGTTGGGAGGTTGGTGTTGGCGTCGTGCACGGCTTTCGACAACTATCCTCCCGAGCCGGCGCGTCCCGCGGCGGTGTTGTGCCGAGTGCCTGGCGGCGGGTGGATTCTCACCCGGATGCTGGGCACTCGATACTTCCGGCACAGCACGCGGGCGTATGGCGCGCTGACGAAGTCGGGGATTCCGGACTCGCTGTTCGACGAGTGGTTCCGCCCCGCTGTCGAAAACGCATCGATCAGAAGGGATCTGGTCAAATTCGCCACGGGCGCGCCCTCCCGCCGGAGGCTGCTCGAACTGTCGGACATGATGCGGCGGTTCGATCGCCCGGTGCTCGTGGTCTGGGCAAGGGAGGACCGGATGATGCCCCTTGAGCATGCGGACCGCCTCGTCGAGCTCTTCCCGAACGCATCCAAGGTCGTCGTCGACGATTCGTGGACTCTCATCCCGGAAGACCAGCCGGAGGCGATGGCCGACCTGCTGCGCGGGTTCGTCAGATGACGCGTCGTCGCCCCGCCGGTGGCGATACCGGTTGCGCGATGTTGCCGACGCTGTAGCTCGCCTGCCTCTCGATGCCGAGCGCCGAAGCGCAACGGCCGATTGCCGGCACCGTCCTGAATGTCAGAACATCACCGATCGGAAGTGGGTGACGAACCGCTCGTCGTCATAGAGATGGAACGCGATCCCCGGCGGCTGACCGCGGTTGACGACCTCCCGGCCTTCGAACGGCAGGTTCAGTGTCGACGACACACCCGGTGCGATGCACAGCGGGCGGTCGGCGAACGTGGTCACCGCCGGGGTGTGGGCGTGTCCACACAGGAACGCGACGATGTTCGGGTGCTGATCCACCAGGGCGGCGAGACGGCCCTCGTCACGCTGGCGGATCGAGTCCATGAACGGCATCAGCAGGTCGACCGGCGGATGGTGAAAGGCGATGAACACCGGTGTCGCCACGGACGTCGCGGTGAGCCGGTCCGACAGCCAGGAGATGGTCGCGTCGTCGAGACGACCGTCGTTGCGTCCGGGTATCGAGCTGTCGCACATCAGGAAGAGGACGTCGGAGCCGTCGCGCCCGCGCACCGTCCGCGCGTGATTGATCGGACCAGAGGTCTCGGTGCCGATCAGGGCCGCGCTGAACGGTTCCCGAACGTCGTGGTTGCCGGCGGTGATGAGCATCGGCAGCGGACTCTCGAGCACCCCGTACGCCTCGCGGTACTCGCTCGCGGCACCTTCATCGGCGATGTCGCCGGTGACCAGCAGGACGTCGATCCCGGCGGCGCGGGCGTTGATATAGCTCAACGTCGACTGGATACGGGCCCGATTGAACCGCGTCCCGTTGAAATGCAGGTCGCTGATGTGGGCGACAACGAACACGAAGAGCTCCTGTCACGGTTCCTGACTCCCACGAGGCTAACCGCAGGCAGGGCCCGACGACGCATCGCCTCAGGGCCGCGAGGCGCAACGCACTCCCATGACGTCGGTGTGGTTCAGCCCGCTCGGGTGCCGGCTCCCCTGTAACGCACAGCGGCCGGCGAGCGACATCGATGATGAGTCGCCGACCTGCCAACCCCCGACCTGGCAGGTCGGCGACCGTCTTTGTCTCCGTCGATGCAAGACCTCGGCGCTGTTTGCATTCTCCCGATTTCACGCGCACACTGGCGAGCGGTGTTAGTTGCGCTCTGCAACTAATTGCAAAGAGCAAGTAAAACTTCTCGGGTAGGCGGTGAGGACAGTGCTCGATCAACACGCGATCGACGACCTCTTCGAGACCCTTCTGCGCTTCGTCCGCATCCGCGAACGGGCGGTCCACACGACGTTCCGTACGCGTGAGGGCGAGTTCGAGGCCGCGGCGTTCAAGGCACTCTTCCCGCTCGCGCGACGGTCGATGCGATCGCGCGACCTCGCCGAGACGATGAATGCCGACCCGTCGACGGTGAGTCGGCATGTGGCTCAGCTCGTGGAGCACGGCCTGATCCGCCGCGAGGCGGACCCGGACGACGGGCGCGCCACCATGCTCGTCATCACCGCCGCCGGACGGGATCGCGTCGTGGCCATGCGCGAGATGCGTCGCGCCGCCATGGCCGATGTCATGGCCGACTGGACCGACGACGAACTCCACACCCTCGTGACACTTCTCGGGCGGTTCGTCGATGCCGCCGACGCAGCCCTGCACCCGGCGTGCCCGGACCGCAGCCCGGACACAGATGCGAATGACCCGAAAGGACGACAGTGACAGACTCTTCGGCCGCCGACACGGTGAACCACGACGAGGAGGTCGCCGGCGCCGGACTGACCCATCGCCAGATCCTGACCATCCTGGCCGGACTCATGCTGGGTATGTTCCTCGCCGCTCTCGACCAGACCATCGTGTCGACGGCGATCCGGACCATCGCTGACGATCTGCAAGGGTATGACCTGCAGGCCTGGGTGACCACGGCCTACCTCGTCACTGCGACGATCGTGACCCCCTTGTACGGCAAGCTGTCCGATCTCCACGGCCGGAAACCGTTCTTCCTGCTGGCGATCTCGATCTTCATCGTCGGTTCGCTGCTGTGCACGATCGCGTCGTCGATGTATCAACTCGCCGCGTTCCGCGCCTTCCAGGGGCTCGGCGCGGGCGGTCTGATGACGCTCGCACTGACGACCATCGGCGACATCGTCCCGCCGCGGGAACGCGCCAAATACCAGGGCTACTTCCTCGCCGTGTTCGGCACCTCCAGCGTCCTCGGCCCGGTCCTCGGCGGTCTGTTCGCCGGCCAGGAGACGATCCTCTGGGTGTCCGGTTGGCGTTGGGTGTTCCTGGTCAACGTGCCGATCGGACTCGTCGCGCTGTTCGTGGTCTACAAGGTGCTCAACTACGACCAGCAGAAGGGCGTCGGCGGGCGCACCGACTACTGGGGGGCGACGGCACTCGCCGTCGCCGTGGCTCCGCTGCTCATCGTCGCCGAACAGGGGCGCCAGTGGGGATGGACCTCCGGACTGTCGTTCCTCTGCTACGGGATCGGCGTCGCCGGCATCGCCGCGTTCATCTGGATCGAGCACCGCATGGGCGACGACGCCCTCATCCCGTTGCGCGTGTTCACCAACCGGGTGTTCAGCCAGGGCATCATCATCTCGGTCATCATCGGCGCCGTCATGTTCGGTGGAATCTCGATGCTGCCGCAGTACTTCCAGGTCCTCCGCGGATCGAGCCCCATGATCGCCGGCCTCCAGATGCTGCCGATGGTGCTCGGTCTGATGGCCGGTTCGATCCTGTCGGGCCAGCTGATCTCGCGCACCGGACGCTACAAGATCTTCACGATCATCGGCGCCGTGCTGATCACCGCGGGCACTTTCCTGCTGCACCTGGTGGGCACCGAGACGCCGCTCTACCTGGTCATGCTGATGGCCGCGCTCCTCGGCTTCGGGCTCGGCAACCTGATGCAGCCGATCACCCTGGCGATGCAGAACATCCTGCCGCCCAAGGACATGGGACTCTCCACCGGCACCGCCACCTTCTTCCGTCAGATCGGTGGAACGCTCGGTGTCGCGGTCTTCTTCTCGCTGTTGTTCTCCTTCATGGGGCCGAACATCAAGGACGAGATGGTCGCGGCGGCAGCCCAACCCGAATACCGGGCCGCGGTCGTAGAGGCCTCGCAGAGCAGCGACCCGCAGGTCAGCGCATTCGGGCACTCGCTCATCGCGGCCGCTCAGAATCCCGGCGCCGCAACCGGATCGTCGGACAGCGTCATGAGTGACACCTCGGTCATCGAGAAGCTGCCGGCCGACCTGGCCCAACCCATCAAGGAGGGGTTCGCCGACTCGATGGACCGGGTGTTCCTGGCGGTGTCGATCGTCGCGCTGCTCGCGATCATCGGAACGGTCACCTGGAAGGAACTCCCGCTGCGTCAGGGACGGCCGATCGGCGCACCGGAGTCGTCACCCGCGTCGTGAGGAGATCGCTCACGGGCATCCTGATCGCCGTTGCGGGCCTGTGCTATTCGTCGTGGGTCCTGGAGTTCGCGTGGGCGGACTCGCTGGACCCGATGCGCACGTTCCTCAGCGAGCTGGACGCCGCGAACCGTCCCCACCGCGACATCTACGTGGTCGGGGACGTGACCACCGGGGCCTGCGCACTCGTCGCGGCACTGCTGTTGCTCGTCCCGCGACCGCCTTTCCCCCGCTGGTTGAGCCGGCACCGAGCGGAGCGAGGCGCCGAGTCGAAGCCACCTGGTGACCTCGACAGGCTCGGCCAGCGGGAGGGGGACGCGACGTCGGTGTTCCGGGGTTGGACAGCGACCACCGCCGTTCTCGCACTGGCGGTGTTCGGCGCGGCGACCATCGCCGACGCCCTGCTCCCGATCGAGTGCATTCCGGGAGTCGACCCCGGGTGCCCGCGCGAACCGAGCGGACTGCTCCCGCAGCTGCATCACATCCACGCGCTCACCAGTACGGTCGCGGTGTTCGCCATCTTCACCGTCATGGTCGCCGCCGGCGTCTCGGCGGTACGCACCACACCGGACGGTCCCGTATGGCCGGTCCTCCGGTGGGTCGGGAACGCGGTGAGCGTCATCGTCGCGCTCGCCACGGTCTGGATGCTGTTGGCGGACAACCTGGTCGGCGACTACCGGCTCGGACTCGCCCAGCGCATCCAGGTCGGCGGCATGAGTGTGTGGATGGTGCTCTGGGGGTGGGCCGTGGTCGGTTCGCGGGGCGGGGATCGGACCCGGGAGCCGGAACACGTCGACGTTGCGCCGGGTGGGTTCACCGGCACGGAGTGGGGCGCCGTGAACGGCACGCGAGACCAGCAGCAGCGATAGTCTGACGTCGACGACGAGAGGATCGGGTGGGTATGGGGGTTCGGGATGGGCGTCCGGCCGGTGGTGCCGGTTCGACGCTCCGGATCTCGGTGCTGGGTCCCATCTCCTGCGAACTCGATTCCGAGGTGGTCGACCTGGGCCCGCGCCGGCAACGGGCGGTCTTGGCCCGCTTGGTGGCCGGCCGCGGTCGGGTGGTGTCCACGGATCGGTTGATCGACGATCTGTGGAACGGGGAACCACCGCCGAAGGCACTGGCAGGCCTCCAGGTGCAGGTGTCCAATCTGCGACGCGTCATCGAACCGTCTCGCCCACCCCGCGCTCCGGCGACCGTGCTCGTCAGTGAGCAACCGGGTTATGCGTTACGGCTACCCCGTCCGAGCGTCGACGTCTGGGAATTCGAGGCCGTCGTCACCGTCGGCGGCGACGCGGACGATCCCGCCTCGAGGCTCCGCGAGCTGGATGGCGCGCTGCGGATGTGGCGCGGCGATCCCTACGGCGCCTGTTCGGGTGAGAGCTGGGCACAGCCCGAAGTCGCCCGACTCCACGATGTACGCCGGTCGGCGATCGAGCAGTGGGCCTCACTGGCGGTCGACCACGGACGCGCGGCGGAGGTGGCGCAGGTGCTGGCTGCGGAGTGCGACGACCAACCGGCCCGCGAAGAGTACTTCCGGTTGCTCGCGCTGGCGCAGTACCGACTGGGGCGGCAGGCAGACGCCCTGGCGACGCTGCGCCGGCTGCGGACGTACCTCGCCGACCAACTCGGAGTGGATCCAGGACCGCCGATCCAACTGCTCGAACGCGACATCCTGCAGCAGGCGCCCACCCTGGCGGCGCCGGTCGCACCGCCGGTGTCGGAGACGCCGAAACCGCCGAGCGTGCCGCCCGTCACCGCGTCGGCGGGTCGTCGCGAACCCGCCGGACGGGAGAACGAACTCGCGGCACTGCTCGGTCACGCCGAGGCCGCGAGCGCGACCGGTCTGCGCGTCGTATGGGTGAGCGCGGAGGCCGGCGGCGGCAAAAGCACGTTCGCGGATTCACTCGTCGACCGTCTGGGCGCCGCCGGCTGGGCCGGGGCGATTGGACACTGCCCCGAGGTCGACGGCGCCCCGACAGCCTGGGCGTGGCGAGAGATACTGCAGCAGGCGAAGTTTCGTGGCGATCTGACGTCGGACGAGGGATTGGACAATTCGTTCGACATCGCCCGGCGGGTGATGGAAGCCTGCGGTTCGCACTCCGACGCACCGGGGACGGTCCTCGTGCTCGACGACGCACACCGCGCCGATGGCGCCACGCTGCAGGTCCTTCGGCAACTGGTGACCTGGATGGCCCGGTCTCCGGTGCTCGTGGTGGTCACCTACCGGGCATCGGAAGCCGGTGTGGACCTGCTCGCGACCACGGCATCTCTCGCTGCGGTGACCGCCGAACACATCGAGCTGAAGGGTCTGTCGGAGAACGGTATCCGCGAACTCGCGGCGTCGGTGGGACTGGAATCCGTGGACACCCCGCTGCTCGAGCTGTTGCGCACGAGGACCGACGGCAATCCGCTCTTCGTGCGTGAGCTGGCCAAGCTCGTCGCCTCCCGCGGATTCTCGGCGGCTGCCGCCGCGATCCCCCGTGGCGTCACCAGCGTGCTGATGCAGCGGATCGAACGGCTACCTGCCGAAGTCGCGACCGTCTTACGCCTGGCCGCGCTTTTCGGGCGCCGTGCGCCGATCGATGGCGTACTCACCCTGTGGAACAGGAATCCCGACGCCACCGCCGAGGAACTCGTGCTCGACGCGATCGACACGGCCGTCGCCGCCGGATTGCTGACCGCAGACATCGAAGCGGTGCACTTCAACCACGTTCTCGTGCGCGACGCCCTATACGACAGCATCCCCGCGCTGCGGAAGCGGCGATCGCACTGGCAGATCGTGCTGTATCTCGAGCAGACCCCAGGCGTCGATCCGGACGAGCTGGCACACCACGCGGCTCTCGGCGCCGTCCCCGACACGGTCGAACGCGCCCTCGAGCTGGTGACGGTCGCTGCCGTCGCGAGGTTCGGCACCGAATTCAAGGCGGACTCGGCAGACCTGTGGGGGTCCGCCGTGCGTCTGCATGAGATGGCCGGACATGCCGCGGCGACCGCCGACGCGGCCGATCGGTCCGCGTTCGTCGTGGCGTTGACCCACCTGGTGACGGCACTGGCGTTCCGCGGCGACGACACCGGTGAGGCCCGCGCGCGCCGTGGTCAGGCGATCGCGACAGCCCGAGAACTGGGTGACGACGATCTGGTCATGGCCGCGCTGACGTGTTGGCGGGCGCCGGTCATCTGGACGACACGCCGTCAGCGGATCGCCGACACGGAGTTGATCGCCGCGATGACGAGCGCGCTGGGTCGCGCCACCGGTGAGGACCGGGTCTACCTGTTGGTATCTCTGGTCTTCGAACTCGAGGGCATCGACGACCTCCGCGCCATCGAACTGGCCGCCCAGGCCGTGGAGGCCGCGAACGGGCACGAGGACCCCGAAGTCCGTTGCGCGGCGTGGAATGCGCGTGTGTACACCGCCCTCGGGCCGGATCTCAGCGCAGAACTGCCGGCGTTCACCGACGAATTCGACCGAGTGGCAGACGAGTCCGGAGTGCTGGCCTATCAGGCGGCCGCACACTTCTTCTCGTTCCTGGCGCGGGCCGCGCGGGTCGACCTGCCCGGCGCCGTCGCGCGAGCCCAACAAGGTCTACGGTCGGCCTCCAGCGGGCGCGCGGGCGAACTCGTCGTCGTCTTGTCGGCGTTCTCGGCGGTTCTAGAGGTGCTCGGTGACGACATCGACCAGGCAGAGCGCGAGTACCGCGACCTCACCGCGCGACTGCATGCGGCGGGCGCGATCAACGCGGCGGAGATCGGTCTGGTCGGCGAGATGGTGGTCGGGTGGTTCCGCGGTTCGCTCGCACATCTCACCGAACCCCTCGCCGCGATCAACAATGTTGCCCCGCAGATGATCTCCTGGGTGTACGTGGTCGCGCTGCTGGACGCCGGTCATGTCGAGCAGGCGCGCCACGTCGTCCGCACTGCGCCTCCGATCAGCCGCGACTTCTACTGGACCGCGATGTCGGTCTTCCACGCCCGCGCCCTCGTCCGGCTCGAGATGACCGAGGCCGCGGCCGTACTCTACGACGAACTGCGGCGTTGGTCGGGCACGATTGCCGGCCTGAACTCGGGATCTGTCGCATTCGGTCCGATGGACGCGGTGCTCGCCGAGCTCGCCGACCTCCTCGGTGACACGGCCGCCGCGACCGCCCACCGTCGAATGGCCGTGGAGGTGCAGAACACGGTGCGAGCCGGCCTCACCGAACTGGGCCGGCGATGATGGCCTCGCGCTTGTCGAAGCTGCGAACGAGCAGTGTGAGCACGGCCCGGATGACCGGTCCCGCCTCGCGCTTCATCTTCGCCAGCTCGCGCTCATCTGCGTGCCGCATCATTCTCGGTGCCTCGAACCGCATGCTCGCGCCGCTTCGGGCAGCCTTCTCCACTCGGTCCCAATCCGCCACACTCACGTAGCGGTCGACGATCGGGAACACGACCCTTTCTTCGTCGGCGATGTGCTCACCGAGTAGCTGGTGAACGTCGCCGAGGGTCGCGGCGAGCTCGTTCGCTGCGACGCGGTGGTCGGCTTGCGCGGATGTGAAGGCTGCTGTGCGAGCCTGCAGTGCTGCGAGCAGCGCATCGAGCTGGGTGTGATCATCTTTCAGATCGTGGACGTCGACGGCCGCGCCGGCGGATGCGGTGAGGATCGGCCACACCACCTCGTCCTCGATGGTGTGGTGATGATGGATGGACGCGCACAACTGGTCGAGATAGTCGCCGATGGCTTTGCGGCGGCGCCCATCGCACAGTTCACCACCTCCGATGCGGCCGAGGATGTCGGCGAAGCGACGTGTGTCGTCGAGCATGCCGCGGTGGGCGAGTTTCATACCGGTGAGATCGGGGGTGGTCGGCGCGGTGGCATCGGTGCGGGCGGAAGGACGGCTGGTCACGGGGTGTCTCCTGAAGGCTCGTGGTGGCTGATTGCGGCCACTGTGCGCCTCTCGACTTATAAGCGACTTGTAGTCGCCTTGCTGGGCCCGCGGTACCTGTCCGACGATCGGACTCACCGGGGGTCGGAGCGGACCCACCTCACCCCGACAACATCCGCCGGAAGAGAGCCATGAGCTCATCGAAGTGATGTTCGCAGGCCTCGTGGTGATACGCCGCCAGATCGGACATCGTATACCCGTGCGGCGCACCGGGATAGACGGTCGCCGAGTGCGCCACGCCCCCACCGGTCAGGGCGTGCTCGAACTGCGCGACCGCCATCGCGGGCAGTGATGAGTCCTTGTCGGCGTGGATGGCGAGGACGAACGCGTCGATGCCGACGAGATGCAGGTGCGGACTGTCGTGGTCGTCGGTGACGAGGCCGCCGGTGTGGAACATGCCGACCGCGGCGACGTCGTCGGGCCGGGCGGCGGCGATGTTCAGCGCAAGCCGGCCACCCATGCAGTAGCCCGTGACACCGACACGTCCGGGTGCGACGCCCGGCAGCGACTGCAGCGCATCCAGGTAGGCGACGAGGTCGGGCCGTACCGCGTCGGGCGTGAGGGTCCGTGCCCGCGGCATCGCGGATCGGAAGAATGCGGTCCGCGCCTCGGGCAGCAGCAGATCCTCGGTGGGCGCCCACTCGGCCGCGGACCCGTACCGGTGGAACAGGTGTGGCACGAGCACGACGTAACCCCAGGACGCAATGCGGTCGGCCATGGCCTCGATGCGAGGTCGTAGGCCGATCACGTCGGTGAAGAACAGGACTCCCGGTGACGTCCCGGATGAATCGGGCCGCGCCACATAGGCTTCGGTCTCTCCGTCGGCCGCCGAGATGGTGATCGTCTCACCCGTCATGTCCACGCTCCTCTGCTCGGTTCACGCCCCGGGTCACAGATCACCGGGCAGTTTGTCCCTCCGGATCCCCCGCCAGCTGGGATGCCGCAGATGCCCGGCCGTCGTCCAGTCCATGAACCGGACCTCGCCGACGATCTTCGGCAGGACCCACACCGCGCTGGACTCGACGGGCCGTTCGAGTTTGTCCAGGAAGGGTGACCGCGAGATCTCCAACGGTCCGAGTTCCTCTGCAAGCGAACGCAACTGTGCGTCGGTGAAGCCGGTTCCCACGCGACCGACGTAGCGGAGTCCGGTCTCCTCGGGCAGACCGATCAGCAGGGAACCGATGGTGTGGGCGCGGTTGCCGCGGCCCGGCCGATATCCGCCGACCACGACCTCGATGTCGCTCCAGTTCTTGTGTTTCAGCCAGGTGGTCGACCGACGTCCCTGCTGATACACCGAGTTGCGGCGTTTGGCGACAACACCTTCCAGGTTGTGGTCACGGCTGTATTCGACGGCGGCCGATCCCGGTCCGGGGAGCAGCGGCGGCACTTCGACGAAGGCGGAGTTGCGGAACGCGGGCGCCAGCTCCTCGAGGAGTTCGCGTCGAACCGACCACGGCTTGCGCAGTAACGACGAGCCGTTCAGGAACAGGATGTCGAACAGGTGTAACCGCAACGAATACGGCTCGTCGGTGTGCCGACGCGAGGTCAGCAGCGTGAAATTGGTGCGGCCCGACGAGTCGATCGCGACGACCTCACCGTCGAGCACCACGTCCATCAGACCGAGATCATCTGCGAGGCCGGCGAGTTCGGGGAAGTCGGCGGTCATGTCGATACCCGATCGGGAGGTGAGCCGGAACTCGCCGCCGACCGAACGGATGAGGAGCCGATATCCGTCCCATTTGCCCTCGAATGCCCAGTCTCGACCGTTGAGTCCGTCGATCGACTCGTCGGTCGCGAGCATCGGGCGCGGGTCGGTGAGGCTGTCGGGGACGATCGGACGCGGTTCGTCGCTCATCAGGTGGGCGAGCCAGTTCTTCTCGCCGGTCCGGATCAAGGCGTACCGTCCCTGCACGCGCTCGCCATGGAGGCGGACGATGACCTCTTTGTCCCGCCACTTCTCGAGCTCGAATGTGCCCCTGTCCCAGATGGACACGTGACCGCCGCCGTATTCGCCCGCCGGGATGTCGCCCTCGAAGTCGGCGTAGTCCATCGGGTGGTCCTCGGTCTGCACTGCGAGCCGGTTCTGGTCGGGGTCGGTGGGCAGGTTCTTCGGTACGGCCCACGACACCAGGACCCCGTCGTGTTCCAGTCGGAAGTCGTAGTGCAACCGACGGGCGTGGTGCTCCTGGATCACGAAGATCGGTGCCCTCTCGGTCTGCGTATCCGAGGAATCAGGTTCTGCAGCAGAGCTCTCGGCTTCGATGCGCTGTCGATGCGCTTCGTCGCCGAAGGGTTCGGGTGTCTTCGACTGGTCGCGCTTGCGCCGGTACTCCTTCAGGTTGATGACCTGTCCCGCCGCGGGCTCGACGACGACCTCCGGCTCGTCGTCGTAGGGGGCGTCCAGGCCGTCGAGGAGATCGCCGAACTCCTCGACGCGGTCCAGCACCTCGGTGTAGAGCAGTTGGGAGAGTCCGGGGTCCTCCATCTCCTCCCAGGTGCGCGGCGCGGCCACCCACGGCTGCTCGCGGCCCCGCATCGAGTACGGCGCGAGAGTGGTCTTGGCGGCGGTGTTCTGGCTCCAGTCGATGAAGACCTTGTCGTCGCGCAGCGATTTGGACATCTTGGCGGTGATGAAATCACTGTGCTGACGGGCGAACTCGTTGGCGACCTCCTGCGCCACCTTGCGCGCCGCATCCGACGTCACGGGCTTCGGGAGCCGCGCGTAGAGGTGGATGCCCTTGCCGCCGCTGGTCACCGGGTACGTCGTCGCACCGCCGAGCCAGTTGCGGATCTCGCACGCCACCTCCGCGGTCCGGTGCAGCGGCACCCGCGGGCCGGGATCGAGGTCGAACACGATGCGGTTGGCCATCGGTGCGCCGTCGGGCCCCATGGGAAGCCGCCACTGCGGCGTGTGGATCTCGAGCACGGCCATCTGCGCGAGCCAGACCAGCGTGGCCCGATCGTCGGCCATCGCATAGTTGATGACCCGCTCGCTGTGCTGGATGCCGTGGCGTCGGATCCAGTCGGGTGCGCTCTCGGGAACGTTCTTCTCGAAGAACGGGGTCGACTCGACACCGTTGGGCCACCTCTTACGGGTGATGAGGCGGTTGCGTACGTGGGGGAGGAGGACATCGGCGATCCGCGAGTAGTAGTCGATGACCTCGAACTTCCGCGTCCCCGTCGCCGGATAGAGCACCTTCGAGAGATTGGTGATCGAGATCCGCCGACCGTCGACCTCCAGTGTCTCGCCGCCTGCCATGCGTCCCATTGTCCACAACGCCGGTCAGAACGTCGCGCAGCTTGCCGCCATCCGGCCCGGATCCCTGGCAGAATGGCCCTCATGCGCTCGATCTGGAAGGGCGACCTCAGCTTTGGCCTGGTCAACGTGCCGGTCAAGGTCTATTCCGCGACCGAGAGTCACGACCGGAAGTCGTATCAGGTCGACTCGTCGGACGGAACCCGCATCCGTTATCGCCGCGTGCGCGAGGGCACCGACACCGAAGTCGACTACGGCGACATCGCCAACGCCTACGAATCCGAGTCCGGCGAGACCGTGATCCTCACCAAAGAAGACCTCGCCTCGCTGCCGGTGCAGAAGAGTCCCGAGATCTCGATCCTGGAGTTCGTACCCGCCGAGCAGGTCGATCCGATCTACTTCGACAAGCCCTACTACCTCGAACCGTCGTCGAAGTCGCCGAAGGCCTACGTCCTGCTGGCCAAGGCGCTGGAGGAGACGGACCGGCTCGCGATCGCCTCCTTCACCCTGCGCAACCGGACACGCGTGGCCGCGCTGCGCGTCGTCGACGGGGTGATGACGCTGCAGACGCTGCTGTGGCCCGACGAGGTCCGCAAACCCGACTTCGGCTTCCTCGACGACGACACCGAGATCCGCGATCAGGAACTGCAGATGGCGGCCTCGCTGATCGAGTCGATGGCATCGGACTACGACCCCTCCGAGTTCGAGGACACCTATCAGAACGAGCTGACAAAGCTCATCGAGGCGAAGTCCGAGGGCGGCGAGGCGTTCCCCGAATCCGACGACGAAGACAAGGACACCGAAGACTCCGACGTTGCCGATCTCCTCGCCGCGCTGCGCGCATCGGTGAAGGACCGCGGGGGTTCCGATTCGAAGGATTCGGATTCGGACTCGAAGGACACCGCGGCGAAGAAGGCACCGGCCAAGAAGGCTGCGGCGAAGACGGCCGCGAAGAAGGCGCCGGCCAAGAAGACCGCTTCCAGGTCGACGGCGAAGAAGGCCTCCTCGGGCAGCTCGGGGTCCGGCGAGTCCGGGAGCAAGTCCACGGCCAAGAAGGCGCCCGCCAAGAAGTCCTCGCGCAAGGCGAGCTGACCCGCACCGCCGGACAACGGCGGTCCGAAAAGGGTTGGCACCACGCCCGCGGGTTCGGGCAAGCTCGAAGGGTGACTTCCGCCGCCGACTCCCGTCTGCCCCGCGCGCTGCTGCCGTTCGCGCGTCGGCAGTACCGGCTGCTCGCGTCCGGACTGATCCTCGCCATGTTCGCCGATGGCGTGTGGACGATCGCGGTGATCTGGCAGATCATCGCGCTCGGCGGCGGGCCGGGTCAGGTGTCGCTGGCAACTGGCGTGGCCGCGGTGGGAATGCTGTTCTCCACGTTGGCCGGTGGTGTGCTCGCTGACCGTATTTCGCAGCGCCACATCATGATCGGCCTCGAGGTCGCGAAGATGGTCGCGTTCGGCGCGATTGGTCTGGCGTCGATCGCCGGCGTGCTGCAGCTCTGGCACGTGGTGGTGGCGTCCCTGCTGGGCGGCATCACCACCGGGATGTACTACCCCGCCTACTCGGCGCTGCTCCCCGGTGTCGTCGCGCCGACGGAGCTACAGGCGGCCAACGGTATCGAGGGCTTCTTCCGCCCCGTGGTGTTCCAGGCGGTCGGGCCGATGGTCGCCGGCGCGGTCATCGGTGCCTGGGCCCCGGGACCCGCGGTGTTGATGGCGGCGGTCGCCGCGATCCTGTCGAGTGTCTGCTATCTCGGGATGGCACCGGTCACCGCGCGCCGGTTCGGCGAGACGGCCGAGAAGGAGTCGGCGGTCGTCGAGGGTGCGGGTGCCCGCCGGATCGTCGGCGACCTGGCCGAGGGGTTCGTCTACATGGCCCGGACCCCGTGGCTGTGGGGGACGCTGCTCTTCGCGTGTGTCCTGGTACTGGCGACGCTCGGTCCGATCGAGGTGCTCGTCCCGTTCGCATTACGTGAGCGCATCGACGGCGGCGCGACCCAGCACGCCTGGGTGCTCGCTGGATTCGGACTCGGCGCGGCCGCGGCGTCACTGGTCTTCGCCTCGATCCCGATGCCGCGCCGGTACCTCACCGTCATGTTCTCGCTGTGGGCGTTCTCCAGCCTGCCGCTGGTGCTGATGGGTCTCGCCGATTCGACGTGGATGTTCGTCGCCGCCGGTGTGACCATGGGCATCCTCTTCGACGGCCCGATGGTGCTGTGGGGAACGCTCTTACAGCGTCGGGTGCCGCCGGCACTGTTGGGTCGCATCGCCAGTCTCGACTTCTTCGTATCGGTCGCGCTGATGCCGGTGTCGATGGCGATCGCCGCCCCGGTCTCGTCGGCGATCGGTCTGACCGCCACGTTCGTGCTGGCCGGGTTGCTCCCGGTGCCGATCGCGTGGGCGTTCTACTTCGCGGCCGGCATGTGGCGCGACGAGATCGAGAACCCCCTTGTCGACGAGTCGAATCCGAAGTTGGTCGACTCCGCTGCGGTCCGTTGACGTGACCTGGAGCACATACTACGGTGACACATCATTCACAGGGCATGACGTGACGTAGCGGAGTGGGCTCGGCGGCTCGGCGCAGCCATTGCAGGAGGCGAAGACGATGGCGGTCTGCACGCCGGGTGACGTCCCGTCGATCATCACCGGCTACCTGGGGTTCGAGTGCGAGGGCGCGAATCCGATTGTCACGATCCGGAATCCGGCCGACCTCGAGCACTGGACGCAACCGGTCCTCGAGGTCACGATCATCCTCGGTGCCGTCCTCGCGCTGATCCACGCGATCCGCCGACTGCGTCGCGACGGCGACCCCACCAACCTGACGGTGTGGATCGGATCGTTGGTCTACCTGTTCGTGATCGAGCCGCCGCTGTACTTCCCGAACTGGTTCCACGCCGAAGAAGCGATGGGATTCATGTTCTCCCACAACGTGTTCACGGTCATGTTCATGTACGACCGGCTGCCGTTGTACATTGTCGCGTTCTATCCGGCCGTGAGCCAGGTCGCCTACGAGCTCGTGCGGGCGTGGGGCTTCTTCGACGGGTCGAAGCGCTCGGCGCTGCGCGGCTCGCTCGTTCTGGCCCTGGTGTTCCAGACCTTCTACGAGATCTTCGACCAGCTCGGCCCGCAGCTCAAGTGGTGGGCGTGGAACGTCGACGCGCCGTACTATCGCGACACCCTCGCCCAGCTCCGAGCCCAGGGCGTCGCCCCCGACGAGCTCGGCAATCCCGCCGCGGAGCCCACACTGGCCGCGGTGCCGTGGGGGAGCGTCTGGCTTTTCGCGACCGTCTCGTTCGCCGTGCTCGTCTACGTCGCGGTGCGCTTGGTCCAGATCCCCACCTCCCGAGGACGCGCCCCGCGCGGATGGTCGTTGTCATGGCGCGTCGTCGTGTCCGGTGTTGTGGCCGTTGTCAGCATGCCACTCCTGTCCATTCCGACGGCGCTGTTCGGCCGTGACGAGAACGCGAATCACGACGCGCAGACCGTCGTGTACTGGGTGGAGATGGCCCTGGTGTGGGGGATCGGACTGACACTTCTGTACGTGCAATGGCGACGCATGCGCAGCGACCCGACGCTGGGCGTCGACGACGCTCGCAGCGCTCGGCCCTTCCTCGTCGTGTTCCCGGTCCTGTTCCTCGGGGTGCACCTCGTACTGTGGTGCGCCGCGTTGCCCGCCTACCTTGACGCCGAGGACGGAATCACCGCCGACAACACACCGATCGGGAGTCTCCCCTACGTGATCGCCTGCCTCGTGGTCGCTGTGGGCGTGCTGGGCGTCGCTGTCGTTCGGGGCCGGCGCACGGTCGACGACAGCCCGGTGGTCGCGGGAACACCGTCGACCTCAGGCGTGTGACAACGTCCGGTTCGTCCACAGCTGGGTCTGCCCGTCGTGGACGGCGACGAGTCGAGCGCGATCAGTGCTGGAGAACCCGCGCGGCGCCGTCGAGGACGCTCGTCGTGAGTGTCTGCAGCAGAGGCGAACTCAGCTTCCAGTGCTGCCAGTACAGCGGGACGTCGATGTGGTGGTCGGCGATGAGGCGGACGCGACCGGTGTCGAGGGCGTCCGCGATCTGGACGACCGGGACGGCGCCCCAGCCGATGCCGAGCGCGACGGCGCGGTGGTATTCGGTCGACGCCGGGATGTAGACCGCGGGCGGGTCGACGGGCCGGCCGGCGAGGGCGGCCGAGATGTTCCGCTGGATGTGATCGTTGCGGTCGAACTGCACCATCGGGGCCCGGGCCAGTGCATCGGCATCGGGCCCGTCGGGTAGCCATGTGTCGATGAATTCCGGTGTGGCGACCGGCAGATAGCGCATCGTGCCGAGCGACTGCAGCGCACACCCGCGGATCGCCAGTGGTTCCGAGGTCACCGCGGCGAGCACGTCGCCGGTGCGGAGCAGGGTGCTGCTGCGGGTTTCGTCGTCTCGGAAGACCTCGACCGCCACCGCGTGCTCCCGGTGGAATCGCGCGAGCACGGGCAGTAACCAGGTCGCGAGCGAGTCGGCGTTCGTCGCGACCGGGAGATGGACACGGGGACGTTCGACCAGCGGCAGATCGTCGTCGTCGGGCGCGCCCACGAACTCGGCGCGGGTCTCGGCCAGCAGTAATTCCCACTGTTTGGCCAACCGGACCAGCACCTCGCCATCGGGTGTGGCCGTCGCCGGCTTGGTCCGCCGGAGGAGTACCCGCCCGGCGGCGGACTCCAGCGCCTTGATCCGCTGGCTCACCGCCGACGGGGTGATGTGCAGGGCGGTGGCCGCGGCGTCGAAGGTGCCCTCGCGCAGGACCGCGGCCAGCGTGCGCAGGCCTTCCTGACTGATGTCCACGAGCCGAGGTTAGTGGTGTGTCCCGCCGGACCGCCGAGACACACCACCGCCGGCCGGATCAGGCGGGGACGGTGTCGCCCGCGGAGTCGGCCCGCCGTCCGCGCACCATGCCGAGTGTGAGGAGCGCGGCGCCGACGGCAATCCAGCCGAGGAGAACGGCGACCTGTCCGGTGATGCTCGCCGCCGGGAAATACGCGACCGAACGGAGCAGCGTGCCGCCGGCGCCGGGCGGCAACCACTGGCCGATCGTTCCCCACGGCGCGGGCAACAGGTACGGCGACGATGCCAGCCCCGACAGCGGGTTGGAGATCAGCACCATCACCAGTGCGGACACCCCGACCCCGGCGGGGCCGAGCAGGCTGCCCGCACCAACCGTGAACCAGGTGATCGCTCCGATCATCAGGGCTGCGGCGAGTCCGACGGGGCCGATACCGCCGTCGATGACGCCCAACCATGACCACGTCGCCGCGAAACCGAACCCGGCCACGAGCGGCCCCAGGACCGCCAGCGTCGCCTGCATGGCGGCTCGGCCGCGCAACCCGATCGCGGCCGCCCCGCCGAGCGCCATGCCGGCGATCAGCAACGGCAACAGTCCGGCGGCGAAACCCGTTCCGCGGGCATCTGTCTCGGGAGTGGGGACCACGGATTCGACGGCGACCGGTACACGCTGGGCGGTGGCGATGCCGTTCCCGACCCCGGCGACGACCTGCGCCAGCACCGGCGAACCCGCCTCCGCGGTCAGCACCGTGACCCCGCCGGGCCCGACCGCGATCGCGCCGACCAGGTCGCGCCGTTCGATGGCGGCACGCGCGTCCTCGGTGTCGGCGAATCGTTCGACGGCGAAGGCGTCTTCACCGGCCCGGTCGGCGAGCGCCGTCTCGATCGCCTGTGCCGCGGGCGGTGGTGCGACGAGACCCAGTGGGGCTTGATGCGGCTCGGGATCGACGGCCAGTGACACGAACATCGCGGCGATCGCGATCACGAACGTCGGGATCAGCAGCGCCATCACCGCCACGAGGCGCCAACTGGGTGCACGCCCGGTCGGGGGCGCACCGTCGGCCTCCGCGGTCGCAACGGGCGCCCGATCGCGCGAATCTGTCGAGTGCAGTTCAGTGCTCATGACCACTCCTAAAAAGAACGAATCTTCGTTTTTCTGAGTATGCGCGGAGGGCCGCGAGGAATCAAGAACGAATATTCGTTTTAGACTGTCGGCATGCCCAAGATCAGCGACGAACGCAAGCTCGAACGAAGTCGGCAGATCCTCGCCGCCGCTCGCCGATGCTTCGTCGACAAGGGGTTCCACCTCACGTCGATGTCTGACGTGATCCGGGAATCCGGGCTCAGTGCGGGTGCCGTCTACTCGTACTACTCGTCGAAAGAGGAACTGATCGCCGCCGTGGCGCGGTCGATCTTCGCCGCCTACGAGTCGGGGATCAGCAGCTTCGACGACCCGGTAGAGCAACCCCCGTCGCCTGAGGCGGTTGTACGCGCACTGGCCGAACGGGTCCTGCTGGAGATCGCGCCGATGACCGACGGCTTCCGGATGGTCCTGACGGTATGGGGTGAGGCCGCCAACAACCCGGAGCTGCGCGAGACCGTGCGCGACATCATCCGTGGACTGCGGGGGGTCTTCGAACGCGTGCTGACGGCCTGGCGGGCCGCGGGCCACGAATTGCCCGCGGAGCCTGCGGTGCTCGCGCAGGTGATGGTCTCGGCGATGCAGGGGGTGGTCGTTCAGCAGGGCCTGGTCGGTGACCTTGATGTCACCGACTACATCGAGGCCTTGTGCGCGGTTCTACGTGGCATCGGACTGGGCGACGAAATGTCCCCAATCTGAAGTTCAACTGTTCATTCGTGTAAAAGTTTCGCTGTACTGACCGGGGCGTGTCGCCCTAGCGTCGTCCCGGTGATCGCCTACCTCGTACCGACACTTGCCGGGCTCCTCACCGGCGCCGGTCTGATCATCGCCATCGGACCCCAGAACGTCTTCGTGCTGCGTCAGGGCGTCGCCCGCAGGCACACCGGTCAGATCGTCGCGGTCTGCGCGCTCTCCGACGTCGTTCTCATCGTGGCAGGGGTTGCCGGCCTCGGCGCGCTCGTCGCCGCGCATCCGGAGGTGGTGACGTTCGCGAAGGCGGCCGGCGGACTGTATGTCGGGGCGTTGGGCGTCATGGCCGCCAGACGCTGTGTGCGCAGTGACGAGGCCATCGCAGCCGCCACCGACGAGAGCGGGGCCGAGTCCACCGGCCGCTGGGTGGCGGTGGGTACGGCCCTGGCTCTGACCTGGCTCAACCCGCACGTCTACCTCGACACGGTCATCACCATGGGTGCCATCGCCAACGGTCACGGAAACGGCAAGTGGGCGTTCGCCTTCGGTGCCTGCATCGCGAGTGTCCTGTGGTTCACCGCGCTCGGCGGCGGTGCTCGGAGACTGTCCGGGTTCTTCGCGAGTCCGCGGGCGTGGAAGATGCTCGACGCGGTGGTCGCGGTCATCATGCTGGGGATGGCGATCGCGCTGTTCGCGTCGATCTGACACGCATTCCGAGCATGTGCGGGGCGCTCGTCGGTGACCGGTGTCGTCACCCGGGATCCCCCCGCAGCCGGACAGGTGCAGGACCGCGGTGGATGCGACAAGGTGATCACGCTGGAGTCACCGAGGACTCAGATCGGACACTGCTGCGGCGCGAGTGGGGTGTTTCGGGTATCCCGGAGGGGTGACACCGCGCCGATCGGCCCCGACGGTGACTCGCGACACCACGATCCGCGAGCAGACGACGACGTTCGACGTGCGTGCGTTGGTGACCGATGTGCGCCATGTACTGGGCCGCGGCGACCTTGCCGCGGCTGCTGCCACCCTCACCTACTTCGCGGCGATCGCCGTCGTGCCGTGGGCGCTGCTGGGGATCTGGTCGACGACCTGGCTCCGCGGCCCGTCCGCCGAGGAGTCCCTGGCGGAGCTGCGCGTCCTCATCCCACCGGCCATGGGCGGCCGTGGCGTGTTCGACGAGGCCGTCGCGGTCGGTACCGGACTGACGCTGATGGGCGCACTGGTGTTGCTGTTCCCGGCGTCGTTCTACGGCGAGGGTCTTCGCCGCGCGTGTATGACGTTGTATCCGCGCGAGGACCGGTTCACGGGATGGCGGTCTCGGATCTGGGTGCTGGGATTGGTGGTCGTCGTGCCGCCACTGGCGTATGTGGTCGTCGGCGTCGCGGGCACACTCACGACGTTTGCTCCCGAGGGAGGCGGAACCGGTGGTTTCGGCGACCTCGCGGTCCGGATCGTGGTCGAGTTCATCGTCGTGTGGATGCTGGTCACGGTGGCCCTGACCTGGGTGTACTGGAAGGTGACGCCCGGTGAGCCGTCGTTGGGGGTGGCGGCGGCCAGCGCTCTCGGCACCGCGTCGTTCATCGCCGGATTCACCCAGGGCTTCCTGCTGTTCCTGTCCCTGCCGATCGATGTCGGGATCCCGTACGGCGGTCTCCGGGTGATCGGCGGGGTGGTGGCGGTCGGTTTGTGGCTGTACGTCGCTCACGTCATCGTCATCATCGGATGGGCGTTCGGGCAGGCGATCGAGAAGCAGAGGAGGGGACGTGTCCGCGGAGCCTGAGCGAGCGGGCCGGAGCCTCACGGCGGCGTCGGGTGCGGAGCGGACGACGAGCGCCCGGGACGAGGCACTCGACTCGTGGTCGAAGCTCCACGGAGGGCTCGATCCGCGCGCGAGTTTCTGGGTCCGGAACTGGGTGCTCGTCAGCCACGCCTGTGCGCGACCGTTGGCCGGACTGGGCCTCACGCCGAACACCGTGACTGCTCTCGGAGTCATGGCCACCGCGATCGCGCTGTGCCTGACCATTCTCGGCGACTGGTGGCCGCTGCTCGCCGCACTCGTCATCGTCCTGGCGGCGCTCCTCGACGGGATCGATGGTGCGATCGCGGCCCAGACCGGAACGGCCTCGCGGTGGGGGCGTATCAACGACTCGGTGGCGGACCGGTTCTCGGACGTGATGCTCGTCGGCATCGTGGTGGTCGTGGGTGCACCGCCATGGCTCGGCGCGACGATCGCGGTGCTCACCCTCATCCTCGAGATCACCCGCGCCACGGCCCAGGCGGTGGGCATGAAGGGGCCGGGGACGGTCACCGTGTGGGAGCGGCCGTCGCGGGTGATACTGGCGGTCGTCGCAACTGTGAGTGCGGGTTCGTGGTGGTGCGCGGGACTGAGTTCAGCCGTCGCGTCCGGCCTGGCCCTGTTCATCGCGGCAATCGGGGCGGGCTTGGCGTTGATCGGGACGGTTCAGTTGGGGATCGCGGTGCGGAGGCAGACCCGACGGCTCGGATGACTTCTCGTCGCGGGCGGCTCCCATCCGGATCGCGCTCCGGTGACGAACAATGGTGCAAGGAGCAGCTCGCCCGATCCCGATGCGATGAGGAAATCTCGATGACGAACGACTCGGTGGTTCTCGCCGACGCCGATGGCCGCCCGTGCGGCACCGCCGACCGCGAGGGGGTGCACGGACCGGACACGCCGTTGCACTTCGCGTTTTCCTGCCATCTCGTCGAAGAGGGCCGCATCCTCATGACGCGCCGGGCGCTGTCCAAGCGCAGCTGGCCCGGGGTGTGGACCAACTCGTTCTGCGGTCATCCGCGCCCCGGCGAGGATGTCGTCGACGCCGTGCATCGGTATGCCCGGCGCGAGCTCGGTATCGAGGTTGCCGATGTCCGCTGCATCCTGCCGGACTTCCGGTACCGGGCGGTCGACGCGAGCGGCATCGTGGAGAACGAGATCTGCCCGGTGTTCGTCGCACGTCCGCTGGGAACACTTCGACCGGATCCCGATGAGGTCGCCGAGCACGCCTGGGCCGACGTCGACGACGTGTGGTCGCTCGTCGCGAACACCCCGTGGGCGGTCAGTCCGTGGTTCGTCGAGCAGGTGCGGCAGCTGCCGTCCGACGACCCCGGTTCGGTCTACGACACCCATCCGGTGATGTCCCGGGCGTCGAATTCATGACGTCAGGCAATTGGCGTTCAGTCACCAGGGCGAGGAGCGGTCGGATGATGCACATTCCCGGTCACACTCAAGTGATCCCACCTCACCGGCGATATGACGAGGTCGCGGAAGCCTGTGCGGCGATGGTGATCAGGTCGTACTCGAGCTCGTTCGGACTCGCATCGCGTCTGCTCACGCCGCGGATTCGGCGCGATGTCCAGAACATCTACGCGCTCGTGCGGGTGGCCGACGAGATCGTCGACGCCCCGCGCCCGGAGCAGGGGCTCGTCGACCGCAGCAATGAACTCGACCAGCTCGAAGAGCAGACCAGCGTCGCGCTCGTCACCGGGTCGAGCAGCAACCTCGTCGTCCACGCCTTCGCGCAGACCGCCCGCCGGGTCGGTATCGATCTCGATCTGGTCGGCCCGTTCTTCGACTCGATGCGCAGCGATCTGTCTCAGGTCCAGCACGACTTCGAGTCGCTGGCCACCTACATCTATGGCTCGGCCGAGGTGGTCGGTCTGATGTGCCTGCGGGCGTTCCTCGCCGACGAGCCGAAATCCGCCGCCCGGTACGACCACCTCGCACCCGGCGCCCAACGGCTGGGCGCGGCCTTCCAGAAGATCAACTTCCTCCGCGACTTCGGCGAGGACAGCGACGGGCTGGGGCGGCGCTACCTGGTCGGCCTCGATCCCGACGATCCGGCGGACTCCGCCTGGTCGCTCTGGCTGGACGACATCGACCTCGACCTGACCGCCGCTGCGGCCGCCATCCCGCACCTGCCGGCGAGCAGCCGCGTCGCGGTGTGCACCGCGCACGACCTGTTCGCCGAGCTGACCGCCCGCCTTCGCGAGTCGTCGGCCACCGAGGCCCGCCGTACCCGCGTCCGCGTCCCGAACGCCGGCAAGGCGAAGATCGCCGCGTCCGCCGTTGCCCGGCGCGGCATGCCGCGACCCGCACGTGCCGACGCCTCCGGTTTGAACAGAAGGAAGAGCAACGTATGAGCGAGTCCCGACGCGTCGTCGTCATCGGTGGTGGAGTCGCCGGACTGGCAACCGCCGCCCTCCTCGCCCACGACGGGCACGACGTCGAACTCGTGGAGAAGAACGACGACCTCGGTGGTCGGGCCGGTACCTGGGATCGCGACGGGTTCCGCTTCGACACCGGTCCGTCGTGGTGGTTGATGCCGGAGGTGTTCGACCATTTCTTCGAGATGCTCGGGACGTCGACCGCCGAGCAGCTCGATCTCGTCCGCCTCGACCCCGGTTACCGAGTGTTCTTCGACGACAACGGGTCCGATGAGAAGCCGATCGACGTGTTCGGCGACCAAGACCGCAACCGCGCGCTCTTCGACGAGATCGAGCCTGGCGCGGGAGCCGCACTCGACGACTATCTGCGCACCGGCAGGCAGGCGTATGACCTTGCCGTGGAACGGTTTCTGTACACCAGCTTCGACTCGCCCCGTGCCTTCCTCGGCCTGCCGGTGTTACGGCACGCGAAAACGCTTGTCACACTGCTGACGACGTCGCTGCAGTCCTACATCGCGGCCCGCTTCACCGACCGCCGGCTCCGCCAGGTCCTCGGGTATCCGGCGGTGTTCCTCGGTTCCTCGCCCGAGCGCACCCCTGCGATGTATCACCTGATGAGCTGGCTCGACCTCGCCGACGGTGTGCGGTACCCCAACGGCGGCTTCACCACCCTGGTCGACGCGCTGGAGCGGGTTGCGCGGGAACGGGGCGTACGCATCTCCACCGGCACGGCCGCGACCGCCATCCTCACGCGGGAACGCGCGGGGAAACGGTCCACGCCGTCGCGTCGTCGCGCCGAGGTGGCCGGCGTCCGCGTCGAAGGAGCCGACGGCACACCGCGAGAACTGGTCGCGGACATCGTGATCGGTGCCACCGATCTGCACCATCTCGAGACTCGGTTGCTGCCCCGGGAACTCCAGACCTTCCCCGAACGGTACTGGGACCGCGCCACCTCCGGCCCGGGGGCGGTGCTCGCACTCCTCGGCGTACGCGGTGAGATTCCCGAGTTGGCGCATCACTCCCTGTTCTTCACCGAGGACTGGAAGACCAACTTCGACGCCATCTTCGAGAGTCCCACGCGCGTACCGGACCCGGCGTCGCTCTATGTGTGCAAGCCGTCGGCCACCGACCCGTCGGTCGCGCCGTCGGACTCGGAGAACCTCTTCATCCTGGTGCCCGTCCCGCCCGACCCGGGTCTCGGCCGCGGCGGCGTGGACGGCGGCGGCGACCCCGACATCGAGAAGGTGACCGACCGGGCCATTGCGATGATCGGACAGTGGGCAGGTGTTCCCGACCTCGCCGATCGTGTCGTCGTCCGCCGCACCATCGGCCCCGCGGACTTCGTCGACTCGGTCAACTCGTGGTGCGGCGGAGCCCTCGGCCCGGCGCACACGCTGCGGCAGAGCGCGTTCCTGCGCTCGACGAACCGGTCACGCAAGGTCGACGGGCTCTACTACGCCGGGTCGAGCACCCGTCCCGGCATCGGCCTGCCGATGTGCCTCATCAGCGCCGAACTCATCCGGAAGAAGCTCCGCGGCGACCGGTCGGTGGGGCCGATGCCGGTCGCGACACGCTGACCTGCGCCGGAAGGTTTGGAACGCAGATCATCCGGGTACGGTCGCGTGACAGGGCTCACAGCGAGCGGCGCGAAAGGTACCGGTGACATGGAGAAGGCACGGACGAATGCATGGTGGCGCGGCCCGCGATGGACGTGGTCTCGTCCGCACCTGACCCCCGAAGAGCGCCGGAACCTGCAGGCCTCCCGTGTTCCGGTGGCGGTCGTGACGGCGTCGCTGGGCGGGCACGCATATACCTACCGCGATCGGGCGTGACACGGTTCTGCGCCTACTCGATTGACGCCCGCCACTCGCCGTAGAGCTGGTCAAGCCAGGGCGCGATGGCGTCGTAGGAGTCCCAGCTGTCCGGGATGAGGTAAGAATCCTCGTGCTCGGCCAGTGCCGGGACACCACTCATTCCGCTCAGGTAGGCGCGATAACCGGCCTGGGCGAAGCGTTGGCCTTCGGTGGTCAGATCCCACGTCGCGAACTGTGCAACGAAATGCTGGTGAGCGAACTGTGCTGGCGTGCCTGCCCGCAGTTCGAGATCGGTGGCGACCCCGGAGTGTCGGGAATCCAGCAATCCGCGGCGTGATGCCCAGGCGAGGAACACGCCGATGTGCACTGCCGCCGCCGAGCGATCCAGGCTGCGATCCAGCACTGAATCGAGATGCCACTCCGCGTCGTCGATCGTCATGCCTGCGAAGCTAATAGAGCCCGAACCAGGGTGCGAGTAGCCTCGCCTTAGTGAACGACGTGGTCAGAGGTGCTCGGCGGGCCCGATGAGATCGGCGACGATCTTCGCCGACGTGACCACGAGCGGCAGACCGCCGCCGGGATGCGAGGACCCGCCGACGAGGTAGAGGCCCGGTACCGGTGAGGTGTTCGACGGCCGGAGGAACGCCGAGCGGGGTCCGTTCGACGACGATCCGTAGATCGAGCCACCCGGCGTCCTGGTCCGGCGCTCGAGGTCGGCGGGCGAGACGATGAGGCGGTGGCGGACCCGTCCGGTCACATCGAGCCCACGGTCGGCCATCACGTCGAGGATCCGGTCGGCGTAGGAGTTCGCCAGCCCGTTGGCGTCCCAGTCGACGCCGTGCTCGGGGTCGTGGCGGGGTGCGTTCACCAGCACGAACCACGCCCCGGTTCCCGGGGCGGGCACGATCTCGGGATCGGCGGGAGCCGAGATGTACACGGTCGGTCGCGCGACCGGACGCGGTGGGCCGCGGAATCCGAAGACCGCGTCGAACTCCTCGTCGTAGTCCTCGGCGAACAGCACCTGGTGGTGCGGCGCAGCGGGCGGATCGTCGAGGGCGAGGAGGAGCACGAATCCGGACAGCGAAGGCGTCGTCCGTCGCAGCAGCGCCGCGGGCCGACGCGCGGCGCGACGCGGTACGAGACGGTCGTAGACCTGCCGGGCGTCGGCGTTCGCGACGACCAGATCGGCCCGGCGCCGGCTTCCGTCGGACAGCACCACGCCATCGGCCCGACCGGTGTGGTCCACCGAGATCCGGTCGACCTCGACACCGAGTTCGACCCGCCCGCCGAGTTCGATGAGACGGTCGTGCATCGCGGTGGCGATGCGGCCCAATCCGCCTCGTACATACCATGATCCGAACGCCTGCTCGGACCACGGCACGGACGCGAGCGCCGCCGGCGCGCGGCGCGGGTCGGAACCGGTGTAGGTCGCGTAGCGGTCCAGCAGCATCCGCAGGCGCGGGTCGTCGAGGTAATCCTCGCCGAGTCCGCGCAGCGTTCTCCATGGCGCGACGGTCCGCACATCCGTCGGCGTGGCGATCCCGCCGATCATCGTGCGGATGCTCATCGGCGATTCCAGGAAGGGTTCGTGCGTGACGTCCCAGACACGTTGTGCGCGTTCCAGAAACGATGACCACTGAGCGCCTCGCCCATGCCCCAGTGCGACGTCGAGGGCAGCGGGGATGTCGTCGAGCGTTCCGGGCATGTCCAGTTCGGTGCCGTCCGGGAAGCGGTAGCGCGCGGCGACGGGGAGCCGTTCGAGGGTCAGATGGTCGTGGATCGACGCGCCCGTGGCGTCGAAGAGTTCTTCGAAGACGTGCGGCATCGTGACGAGCGACGGCCCGGTGTCGAAGATGAACCCGTCGTGCTCGATGACCCCGAGTTTGCCGCCGACTTCGTCGAATTGCTCGAGAACGGTGACGTCGTGGCCGGTCGCGGCGAGGCGCATCGCGACGGAGAGTCCGCCGACGCCCGCGCCGATCACCAGGACCCGTGTCATCGACGGACCTCGATGGGGCGTCCCTTCCATTGCAGGTCGCCGCGCTGTCGGGCCAGCGTCGAATCGACTGCGAGACCGGTGAAGACGAGGATGGAGAGCGGATGGGCGAAGGTGTCCGGCCATCCGCGTCCGCCGGTGCATCGGGCGGACACCACCCGTGAGGCCACCCCGGCGAGGTATCCGACGAGACCCGTCCGGGAGCCGAACAGTGCTGCTGCCGCGGGGAGTACGTACATCAGGCACAGCAGCCCGGTGACGCCCAGCGTCCCGCCCGGCGACCCGAAGGCCGACCACAGCGACTTGCGGTAGCCCGCGCGGACCTCGTCCCAGCCGCGGTACATACGGCAGGTGGCGACGTCGCTTCCCTCGGCCACGACGCCGCGACCGCCGGCCGCCTTGATGGCGCGCAACAGGGCGATGTCCTCGAGGACCACGTCGTGCACTGCCTCGTGACCGCCGGCACGACGGTACGTCGCGGCATCGACCACCAGGAACTGACCGTTTGCGGCGGTGAGGGATTCGCGCGGTGAGCGCTCGGCTAGACCGAGGGGCAGGGTGCTCAGCCAGGACCACTGCAGCAGCGGTTGCACCAGTCGCTCGCCCGCGCCGACCGCGACCTGCCGGGGGTACGGGCTCACCAGATCGAGTCCGGCGTTGCGGAGCAAGGCGAACGATGAGGTGAACGCGTGGGGCTCGACCACGACGTCGGCGTCGAGGAAGACGTGGACCCCGCCGGGGAACGCCTTCTCCGCGAGTTGGGCGCAGGCCCAGGTCTTTCCGAGCCACCCGGGAGGGGCGCCGAGCCGGGGTGGACACGAACCCGGTCGTCCATCGAGGCCAGGCGGGCGAGCACGGCGTCGGTTCCATCCGCCGAGCCGTCGTCGAGCACGTGGATCCGGGCCGGTCCTGGCCAGCGATCCGCCGCCTCGAGGACGGCCAGTAGGCAGCGTTCGGCGTTGTGCGCCTCGTCGCGCATCGGGATGAGAACCGACAGTGGTTCCGGCGCCGGGATGTCGGTGAGATCGGGCCGGCGGACCCGGCGGGCGTTGTCGAGGGTCAGGGCCAGCGACGCCAGCGACATAGCGGTTCCCGTCGCGACCAGCGGCCGCAGCAGGTCAGACACCCGCACGGCGACCCCTGATCTCGACGACGAGCAGCGGGATGGCGATGACACCCATGAGGAGACCGCCGGTGAGGGCGACGGACGGCCGGCCGAAGAACACCGCGTGCGCCATCACCGAGGAGAAGTAGGTCCACAGGTACGCGGTGATGGGCACGGCGTCCATCCCGGAAGATCCGGTCGCGTCGGGATCGTCGCGGCGGATGAGGAGGTCGAGCATGCCGACGATGAGAAACGACACCAGCAGCCAGCCCGCGAAATTCGTCAGCGGGATGTCGGCGACCCCGGGCAGCGACGGCGTCGGGTGCCGCCACACCCAGTTGCCCTGGTCGACCATCTGCGGGTCGAGGAACACATCCCACGCCGTGAGTGCATACGCACCGAGGACGGCGGTGGCGGGCCGAACCCACCGTCCGGCGATGCCCATCGCACGGACGAGTCGTCGGGTCACGGCCAGCGCGGGCCACGACATCATGATCCAGGCCAGCGGGACCAGGACCGGCACGCCGAGGATCTTCAGTCCGAGCCCGTCGGTGTACTCGTATGTGCCGAACGGGAACCCGGTGCTCACACCGACGGATTCGGCGATCAGTCCGCCACCGCCGGCCACCACCGCGAGGGCGACCGCGGCGGCGGCGCCGCGGGTTGCGGCAACGTGGACGAGCGAGGCCGACGCCAGGAGCAGCACGCTCGCGACGGTCAGCGGCAGGGTGCCGCCACCGGTCAGCGGAAACGCGATCTGGACGCCGATCGTCGCGGCCAGCAGGATCCACGCCAGGGTGACCAGGCCGCGGTTCCAGGGCGCGGTGCCGTCGGTTCGTCGCGATCGCGACGATTGGTCCGATCGGTGCGAAGTGGAGCCGTCCAGGAGACTCACGCCGGTCTCCCCTCATACGTGCCGACGACCTCGGTGACGGCCAAGCGGGCGAACAGTTCCTCGGCATACCAGCGCGACGGTGCGGTCCGCCGAACCGCCGACAGATGTGCGGGGGAGCGGTAGGCGAAGCCGGTGAGGTCCTGCGCCGAATCCCAGATCGAGAACGTGCCCTGCACCCCGAGCGGGAGCTCGCCGACGCCGAGGGCCAATCGATTGCCCTGTGCCCCGGCGAGTTCCGTTGCCACCGGCGGGACGGCACGCCAGAACGATGCCATCTTCGTGGGCCGGAGGCGTGCCCGGGTCAACGCGGCGACCGGGCCCGTCCAATCCGGTCCGGACGCGTCGTGGTCGGTCGACGATCGCACCGTCTCGAACGGGTCGACGCGCGACCATCGGCCCTTCGACCGGAGTGGTCGCATGGTGATCCGGAGTTCCTCCGTGCTGGACTCCCGCCATCGGCGGAACACGACGGAATCGCTTGCGGCCGAAGCAGCGTCGGCGTCGTGCCATACCGTCAGCGCGGCCCAGTGTCTCAGGTCGGCGCTCTCGAGGGTGAAAGTGCGTGCGGTGCCGGTGCCCAGCAGTTTGGCGAAACGCAGACCGGGGGTACGGCGCAGCGCCCGTCGACCCGACGACATCCGGCCGAGCGCCGGTAGCACACGGTCGACACCCCAGACGCGGAGTTCGACCGTCGGCCCGGCGGGAGCGGTCATGCGCGCCGCCACACGCAACGTTCGATGAGGGCGGTCAGTGCGTGCCGGCTCGCCGGGTCCATCGGAGCGGCGTCGACGATGCCGAGCGCTTCCGCGTGCAGGTCGGCGATACGCTGTTCCACTCGTTCGACGGCGCCGGTGGAGTACAGGACCTCACGCATCCGCGCGGCACCGTCGGCGTCGAGGTCCGGATTGCCGAGACCGTCGGCGAGCACGCGGCGCTCCATCCGTCCCGCCGATTCCTCGGCCGCCGCGATGAGCATCGTGCGCTTGCCTTCCCGTAGGTCGTCGATGGCGGGTTTGCCGGTGACCTTCTCGTCGCCGAAGACGCCCAGGATGTCGTCGCGGAGCTGGAAGGCCTCGCCGGCGGTGATGCCGATCCGATCGTATGCCTCGAGGAGCGCCGACGGGGCACCCGCGAGCGTGCCGCCCAGCCGCAGCGGCTGACCGATCGTGTACCGCGCACTCTTGTAGCGCAGTACGCGAGCCGTGCGATCGGCGTCGGTGGTGTCCTCGGTCTGACTCAGCATGTCCAGGTACTGGCCCGCGTAGGCCTCGTCGCGCATCAGCGACCAGGTGTCGCGGACCGCGCGTCGGGTGTCCGCGGACACGTCGTCCACCGCGGCAGCGGCGAGGTCGTCGGACCAGGACAGGCACATGTCGCCGACGAGGATCGCGACGGCGGTGCCATGGCGCTCGGCGTCCCCACGGCGTCGCGCGCGCAGATGATCGTCGGCGAAGTGCCGATGCACGGTGGGCAGGCCGCGCCGGACGTCGCTGTCGTCCATCACGTCGTCGTGCACGAGGGCGGCGAGATGGAACAGTTCGATGGCGGCCGCCATCTCGACGATGCCCGCGACGCTCCGGCCCCCGGCGGCGCCTCGGGCGCCCCAGAGGCAGAACGACGCGCGCAGGCGTTTACCTCCGCCGATCCGCGCCGAGAGGACGTCGATCGCCGGCGTCAATTCCCCGCCGACCTGCTGCAAGGTGGTGGCGTGGCGGCGAAAGTGCGCTGCCAGCACCTCTTCGACGAGTTCGAGATCCGTCGTCGAGGCGCTGATCGGGTGCAGATCGGGAGCCGGGGATGCCGACTGTGCAGGCGGCGCCGACGAGTCGGTCATCTCGGCGGTCGGTGTCATGACGGAGCCCTTCGAAAGTCCGGGGGGAGCGGTCGGTTACCCCGTCTTCGGAGCCGCGATCGCGAGCGGATGGGTGACGGCCGCGGTACCGGTAGCGTGAGACCCATGGCTGTGGATGCAACGGTGCCCGTGGTGGCAGTCGGTCTCGTCGGTGGTTTCGCGGTCGCGCGCTACAGCGGGCGACGCGAACTCGGTGGTGTGGTGCTCGGCGCAGCCGGCGCCTGGTGCACTCGCCGGTGGGCGTCGACGAAGGGCCCCGCGGTCGCGGGCGGTCTGCTGGCCGGTTACCTGGCGGCGTTCGGCGGCTCGCACCCGCTGGCGAAGAAGATCGGCGCGTGGCCGTCGGTCGCGGCCGTTACCGTCGCCGCGGCGGGCGCCACCGCCGTCGCCACACGCTGAGCGGCACGATCCGCCGTTGACGGCCGGTCACCGGTCGCCGGCGTTACCATCTCCACCCATGACCGCAGGTTACGGGCGCGCACGGCAGAACGAGATCTACACCGCCGGGGTGCACCGGCGAAAGCCGCGTGTACCAACGGATTTCGCCGAGCTCGAGCGACGTGCGAGACGTGCGATGTCGGCGCGTGCGTGGGCGTACATCGGCGGTGGCGCCGGTGAGGGCCGCACCATGGCCGCCAACCGCGCGGCACTCGACCGCTGGGCGATCGTGCCGCGCATCCTGCGGGATGTCTCGCAGCGCAACCTCGAGGTCGAATTGTTCGGTCGCCGCATCCCGGCGCCGGTGCTGTTCGCGCCGGTCGGCGCCGGTTCGCTCGCCGCGCCCGACGCCGACGCCCTCATCGGGCGTGCGGCCGCGGAACTCGGTGTCCCCTACATCTTGTCGAATCAGGCGAGCGTCTCGATGGAGGACGTCGCGGCCGCGATGGACGACACGAGCGCCGGGGCGCCGCGCTGGTTCCAGCTGTACTGGTCCACCGACGACGACCTCGTCGACAGCCTCCTGGAGCGCGCGGCGGCCATCCGCGCCGAGGCCGTCGTCGTCACCCTGGACACGACGATGCTCGGGTGGCGGCCGCAGGACCTGAACCTGGGTTCGCTGCCGTTCGCGCAGGGTGAGGGCATCGCCCAGTACACGTCCGACCGCAGGTTCGTCGACATCGTCGCCGAACGGCTACGTGCTGCTGCTGACGAACGTCCGGAGATCTCCCTCGGCGCGATCGCCACCCTCTTCTCCATCACCCGCAACGCCCCGGGCCGGTTCCTGCAGAACCTGCGGTCGCCGCAACCGCGTGCCGCAGTGCAGACCTTCCTCGACATCTACTCGCGACCGTCGCTGAACTGGGACGATCTTGCCGGCCTGCGCGCCCGCACCGCTCTTCCGATCGTGCTGAAGGGCGTGCTGCACCCCGACGATGCGCGTCGTGCCGTGGACGCCGGGGTGGACGGCATCATCGTCTCCAACCACGGCGGTCGGCAGGTCGACGGCGCGATCAGCACGATCGACGCCCTCGACGCCATCGCGCCGGTCGTCGACGGTCGCATCAAGGTCCTCGTCGACTCCGGGATCTACACCGGTTCCGACGTGTTCAAGGCGCTCGCCCTCGGGGCCGACGCCGCCTGCATCGGACGACCGCACATGTACGGCCTGGCGCTCGCGGGAGCCGACGGTGCCCGCGACGCGGTCGCCGACATCGTCGCCGAACTCGACCTCACCCTCGGACTGTCCGGGCACACCGACGTCGCCGACCTCGACCGCGACGCGCTGCGTCGGCTGTAGGCCGTCTGATCCGAGAGAAGCGACCCACTGCTCCCTAATCGAAAGAAGCCAATAACTCCTGCTCCCTGAGGTGCGAGGAGCGGAGCGACGAGCCTCGAAGGGTCAGACCAGGGGCCGCCCGGTGCGCATGCGCCAGCGGACGTCGGCGAGCAGGACGTTGAACGGGAATGCGCGCACCCACTTCGGGGCCCGCGTGATGATCGCGCGCAGGACCGCGTTGTGCTTGTCGAAGTACAGCTCCTGCCACGGCGAGAGCTGGACGCGCATCTTGCGGCGGAAGTTCTCCGGCAGGAAGCCGATGGCCATGATCTCGAAATGCCAGCCGAAGAGCCGCGAGATCACCGGGCCGAGGAACTCGGCGCGCGCGATCGACATCAGGTACTCGCGGATGGTGTCGTCGATCTCGAGCGTCTCGACCGTGTCGTTCCAGTAGGTCTCGAAGTCCTCGCGGGTGGCGGGCCACATCTCGCGGGGGACCTGCAGCGTCGTGCCCAGAACGGCGCCGGCCTGGTAGCGCTCGTCGGTCACCTCGGTGACCCCGCCGAAGATGCGATGGACGTCCTCGGTGCCTCGGTACAGACACGCGGCGACCCACAACTGCAGCTTCGGATCGAAGGCGTTGTACTTCACCGGGCTGTCGGCGGTCGAACGGACCTGCGCGTGGGCCTTGCCGATGGCCTTGCGGTAGGCCTTTCTGTCCTTGGCGCTACCGAGTCCGGCGACGGAGAGGTAGCTCAACGTGGTGCGGCCGCGCTTCATCGGATGCTTGAACAGGTTTCCCGAGTCGACGCGGCTCTCGTACACGCCGTAACCGACTGCGGGGAGGCTGAGCTGCATGATCACGTTTGCGGCGCCGGCGATCACGCCGATGCCGAGCGGGTCGAGGTCGCTGGTGGGGAGCGCGTCGAGCTCTGCGCGGGACATACGGGCGGAGGAGGGGAGGAACTCGGTGTCGGGGCGCTCCGCGGTGAGAAACTCCTGCACTTCGGCGGTCACATCCGTCACCGGTTGTGCTGACAGTGCCGAACTTCCACTGGTGATAGGCTCCGTTGCCATCGAACACCCCTCCTGCTCGAATTCTGGAAACGTCTGTTTCCCGTTGTATGACACACGTAACTTACCGGGGTGTCAAGATAGGAATCATGGGACGAGCACCATCGACCCCGGACAGCCGTTCCGGTGCGGCGCCGGACGCGGCCGGCACGCTTCGGGCCTATGGCGGCGAGGGCGGCGACACCCGGGTCGCGCGGCGTCGATCAGCCCTCATCGATGCAGGACTGGATCTGCTCGGCGCCGATGACGTGGGCGCGGTGACCGTGCGCGGCGTGTGTCGGCAGGCCGGCCTCACGGCGCGCTACTTCTACGAGAGCTTCGAATCCGTCGATCAGCTGGTCGGCGTCATGTACGACGAGGTCATCGAAGAGATCGCGCAAGCCAGTCTGGCAGCCTTCTCCGAGGGGGCCAGCATGCGTGCGAAGGTCGCCGGTGCGGTGTCGGCGATCGTCGACGTCATCGACGCGGACCGCCGCAAAGGCAGGCTGCTCTTCTCGCAGGCGCTGTTGAGTCCGGTGATCGCGGCCAAGCGGATGGAGTCGACGACGCTGTTCGCCGGCCTCACCCTGCAGAGCACGTCGGCGATTCTCGACGTCCACGTCGGGCCGGCGGCAGCGGTCGGCGTTGCGCACTACCAGGTCGGCGGACTCAGCCGGTTGCTCGCGGCGTGGCTCGAGGGTGAGGTCGAACTCGGCAAGGCCGACGTGGTGGATCTGAGCATCGCGCTGCTCGTCTCACCCGCCGAGATGCTCGAGAAGAGCCTCTCGCGTCGCACCGGCGATGCGGAGTAGGTCCGCATGTCGGGATATGTTTGATGGCATGAGTGGCGGAACCGGCGAAGCAGACATCCGTCCGGCGACGCGGCCACTGGGCGGCTGGCGGGATTACGGCGAGCCCGAACTGCCGGTCCCGTTGGCCGCGGCGCTGGCGGCGTTCGCCGAACAGGGCTACCACGGGACCTCGGTCCGGGAGATCGCCGCGCGGGCCAATCTGTCGGTGCCGGGCCTCTATCACCACTACCCGTCGAAGCAGTCGTTGCTGCAGGGCCTTCTCGAACGGACAATGACCGACCTGCTGGCCCGGTCGGAGGCCGCGATCGTCGAGGCAGGTCCCGAGCCGATCCGGCAGTTCGACGCCGTTGTCGAGTCGCTTCTGCGGTTCCACATGTATCGCCGCGAGCAGGCGTTCGTCGGTTCCACCGAGATCCGCAGCCTCGACGACAACTACCGGCCCACCTACATCGGACACCGGGACCGCCAGCAGCGGATGGTCGACGTGATCGTCTTCGCCGGCGTCGAAACGGGTGAGTTCACCACCGAGTACCCGAAAGATGCGGCGCGTGCCGTGGCCACCATGTGCGTCGGGGTGTCCACCTGGTTCAAGCTCGACGGTCTGCTGGGTCCGGACGAACTCATCGCGCGCAATCTCCAGATGGCCCGCGCGCTGGTCGGGTATCGCACACCCTGACGGCCGTCGCGCAGGGCGCCGTCTGCTGGGCCGCTTGACCCGGCGGGTATCGCCTGGCAAGGTATGCAACGCCGAGCGATCGATCGGTCGGTGTTCGGGGATCCCCACCCTGCTCATGCGTTAAGGAGTCACCATGCCCATAGACCTGCGGCACGACGACGACGTGCTCGACGTCGTCGCGAAGACCGAGGCCTTCGTCCGCGACTACGTCCTGCCCATCGAAGACGAGGCGGCCGGTGACATCACGGCGGCCGGTGGTGACGACATCCGTCGCGAGATGAACGCCAAGGCCAAGAAGGCAGGGGTCTTCGGCCCGCATGCCCCGGTCGAGTACGGCGGACTCGGTCTCAACATGTGTGACCGCGCGCCGGTGTTCGAGGCGGCCGGGTATTCGACGTTCGGTCCGATCGCGCTGCACATCGGTGCGCCGGACGAGGGCAACGTGCACATGCTCGCGCACATCGCGAGCGAGGATCAGCGGCAGAAGTACCTCGCCCCGCTGGCCGCTGGAGATGTCCGTTCGGCGTTCGCGATGACCGAACCGGCTCCGGGCGCCGGTTCGGATCCCAACGCGCTGCGCACGGAGGCCGTCCGTGTGGACGGCGGCTGGAAGATCAACGGCGACAAGCACTTCATCACCGGCGCCGACGGTGCGGGCTTCTTCATCATCATGGCGCGGACCTCGGGCGCGCCCGGTGACCGCGGCGGCGCAACCATGTTCCTCGCGCCCGCCGATGCGCCCGGGTTGACCGTCGGGCGCCACATCAACACTATCGACAGGTCGATGATCGGCGGTCACTGCGAGGTGACCTTCACCGACCTCTTCGTTCCCGACGAGGACATCCTCGGCGAGGTGAACGAGGGTTATCGCTACGCCCAGGTCCGGCTCGGGCCGGCTCGGATGACCCACGTGATGCGCTGGCTCGGCTCGGCGAAGCGCTGCCAGGACGTCGCCGTCGACTATGTCTCGCGCCGTGAGGGATTCGGTGGCCGCCTCGGAGATCTGGGCATGATCCAACAACTCGTCGCCGACAACGAGATCGACCTCGCCGCGACTCGCGCGTTGCTGCTGAAGGCCTGCCACGAGCTCGATCTGGGCAACCACGCGTCGGACGAGACTTCGATCGCGAAGACCTTTGCTGCCGAGGCGTATTCGCGGATCGCCGATCGCAGCATCCAGATGTGTGGCGGGCTCGGTGTGTCCGCCGACCTCCCGCTGGCCCGCCTGTCGCAGGAACTCCGGCCGTTCCGCATCTACGACGGCCCGTCCGAGGTCCACCGGTGGGCGATCGCCCGTCGCGCCGTCGGGCGTGCGAAGAAGGCCCAGCAGGCGCTCGAGGCGAAGGCATCGGCGGGTGCCCGATGACCGCCACGGATGCAGCGCTCGACCAGGATCGCCTGCGCCGGTTGCTGATCGAGAACGGGGTCGAGCCCGCAGGTGAGCTGACCATCGACCTCATCAGCGGCGGCAAGTCCAATCTCACCTACACGGTCACCGACGGCGTCTCCACATGGGTGGCGCGCCGACCGCCGACCGGCGGACTGACGCCGTCGGCTCACGACATGGGCCGTGAATGGGCGGTCACCAGTGCGCTGCAGTCGACGTCGGTCCCGGTTGCGCGGACCGTCGCTTTCGACGCCGACGGCTCGGTCATCGGTGCGCCGTGCACCGTGGTGGAGTTCGTGGACGGCCGCGTCGTCCGGACCGCGGAAGACCTCGACGCCTACTCAGACGACGAGGTCGCCCGCAATCTCGATGCCTTGGTGCAGACGTTGGCCGACCTGCACGCGGTGGACTATCGCGAGGTCGGGCTCGGCGAGTTCGGTCGGCCCGCGGGTTTCGCCGCCCGCCAGGTGAAACTGTGGGCGCGGCAGTGGGGGCACGTGAAGACGCGTGAACTCCCCGACGTCGAGCGTCTCGTCGACGCGCTCGCCGCGCGGGTTCCGGAGCAGGCGCGAGAGTCGGTGGTGCACGGTGACTTCCGGGTCGACAACACGATCATCGACGCCGACGATCCGGCCCGGATCGCGGCGGTCGTCGACTGGGAGATGTCGACCCTCGGAGATCCGCTCACCGATGTCGCGCTGATGTGCGTTTACCGCACCGGCGCCTTCGACCAGGTTCTCGGCTTCTCCGCGGCCTGGACCAGTGACCGTTATGCGTCGGTCGACGAGATCGCTCAGACGTATTCGACCGCAACGGGTGTCGACCTGGGTGACTGGGACTTCTACCTGGGGTTGGCGAACCTGAAGCTCGGCGTGATCGCCGAGGGGATCACCTACCGCGCACTCTCGGGGGCGTCCTCGGGAGACGGCGCGGAGAAGGCTGCCGAGGCGACGGCGGCGTTCATCGCCGACGGCCTACGCCACATCAGCTGATCGAGCAACGGCGTCAACAGAACACAGTCGCGCGGTGCGCGCATCCACAGAGGGTAGGCAATGAGTGAATCGGGCAACAACCGTTCTGCGCTGGTGACCGGGGCGTCGAGGGGGATCGGTGCGGCCATCGCCGACCGGTTCGCCGCCGACGGCTGGGACCTCACCATCAGTGCCCGTGGTCGAGAAGCGTTGGAGAAAAAGGCGGCCGAGCTTCTCGAGCGTGGCGCCGGGCGGGTGGAGGTCGTCCCCGCCGACATGACCGACGCCGACGCCATCAGCGCGCTCGGTACGGCTCATGCGGAGGCATTCGGGCGGTTCGACGCGCTGATCGTCAACGCCGGGATGGGCTCCAAGGGTGCGATCGCCGACCTCCCGGTGAAGCGATTCGACCGGCTGTATGAAGTGAATGTCCGCGCTCCCTACATCCTCCTTCAGTCCGCGCTGCCCGCCCTGCGCGCCACCGCAGAGGCCCATGGGGCCGCGAAAGTCATTGCCGTGGCGTCGATCACCGGCGTCTATCCGGAGCCGGAGCTGTCCGCCTACGGTGCCACCAAGGCGGCGCTCATCTCGTTGTGCGAGACGTTCAATCTCGAGGAGTCACGCAGCGGTGTCAGCGCGACGACGATCGCGCCGGGCTACGTCAACACCGACATGACCGACTGGCTCAAAGACCGCATTCCCGCCGACGAGATGATCACGGCCGACGACATCGCGGTGATCGCCCACTCGATCACCCAGTTGTCGCGGTACGCGGTTCTTCCGAATGTCGTCATCACCCGTCCTGGCGAGAACCTGCACCGGGCCTAGGCTCGGACCTGCCCCTGCTCCCTAATCCGAAAGATCCTCAAACCCCTGATCCCTGAGTTGCGAGGAGCGTTAGCGACGAGCCACGAAGGGCCTGGTGAGACACGTTGCGAAGCCCTTCGTGGCTCGCTTCGCTCGCACCTCAGGGAGCAGAGATGTGGATGCTGCGGAGTGTTCTTTCGTGATCCACCACGGCCGCCAGGCCGCGGATACTGAGGTGCGAGCGGAGCGAGCGTCGAAGGGTCACCGGAAGGTCGCGATCCCGCCGTCGCGGTCGGAGAGGTGACCGTGCTCGTTGAACGACACCACCGAGACGCCGCTGCGGCCGACGATCAGTTTGCTGATCGACGCGTTGACCATCGTGCGGGCCATCGCCGGCCAGGTCTCGTCGGGGATGCCCCACAACTGGGCGATCCACTGGGTGATGGTGCCGGCCGAGGACACCACGAGCACCGTCTGACCCGACCCGGCGAGCTCGGTGGCGCGGGCGGCCGCGTCGGAGACGCGCGCCTTGAACTGGGGGTAGCTCTCGGCGGGGCCGCCGTCGAGGCCGGGAGCTGCGTCGTGCTCGCCGGCCGCTATCCAGGCCGCGAGCCCCTTGTCGAGCTGTTCCTGGTAGCTGCGACCGTCGCGATACATCTCCGGCGTGGCCTCGCCGACCAGTGCGGGCAGTGAGTACTCGTTCCACCCCGGGTCGACGTGCGGCTGAGGTTGATCGGTGTCGAAAGCCCCCAGCACGCCGCTCAGCGTCTGTTGCTGGCGCGGGAGGTCGCCACTGGCGGCTGCGGTGAAGGTGCCGATCTGCCCGGCGAGGAATCCACCGGACAGCGCGGCCTGTGTGGCCCCGGCCGTGGTGAGACCGCCGGGTCCGTTGCTCAGATCGTCGGTGGCGTCGGCGATGCCGTACGCCAATGCGTTCGCCTGACCGTGACGAACCAGATAGATCACACCCATTCCTGCACCCTATGTCGGCTTCGATGAGTTCGAGGCGTCGGGCCGGTCAGTATCAGCGACCCCGAGATGTCTGGAGTGCGCCCGTGACGCCGATGCTGTTCGTCAACCTGCCCGTCGTAGACGTCGCGCGGTCTCGTCGGTTCTTCGGATCGCTCGGCTTCCACTTCGACGAGATCTTCTGCGATGCCGGGAGCGCGTGCATGATGATCAACGACTCGGCGATGGTCGTGCTCATGCAGCGACGACGATTCGCCGGCTACGCGGCCACCGCAGTCGCCGACCCACTGCAGGGCCGCGAGTCGTTGCTGGCCATTTCCGCTGACAGCCGCGCACACGCCGACCGGCTCGCCGAAGCGGCACTCGGTTGCGGCGGCCGGGAACTCCGCGCAGCCGAGGACCTGGGCTTCATGTACTGCCGCAGTTTCTGTGACCCGGACGGTCATGCCTGGGAGATCGTGTGGATGGACCCCTCGCAGATCCCGCAGACCGCTGACGACTGATCGGCGCCGCGCGAACCGGACGGTCTCAGTGCCAGGGGCTCGGCGACGTGCGTGCCGGTGCGTCGTATGGGGTCGCCGGGAGACCGAAGCGTGCGAAATCGCTCTCCATGTCGTCGCTGAAGAAGGCGACGACATGGCTGACCTTGGCTGTCTGCGGGTCGATCTCGAGCACCTGGAGCTGGAACGGTCGGTGGACGCCGTCCGGTTCGCGCATGTACAGCCCGTAGGCCGGCTGCCCGTTGGCTGTCGTGGGCAGCATGATTTGATCGCCCGCCTTCTCGGCCGGACAGTTGCGACGGATGAGGGTTCCGATGTTCTCTGCGCCTTGGTACCAGCCGGTGAAGGGCGGCATCTCCCAGATCGCCTTGTCGGTGAAGAGCTCCACCATCGCGTCGACGTCATAGCGTTCGAAGGCCGACACGTAGCGGGCCAGCAGCTCCCGTTTCGCGGCGTCGTCGAGTGTCGTCGCGGCATCGACTCCGACCGAATCCTGCTGCGGGCGTGCGGTCTTGACCTGCTCGCGGGCCCGCTGCAGCAAACTGTTCACGGTGGCGGTGGTGACACCGATGGTGTCGGCGACCTCGGCGGCGCGCCACTGCAGCACGTCGCGGAGGATGAGGACTGCGCGCTGCCGTTCGGGTAGATGCTGCAGTGCCGCGATGAACGCCAGCCGTACCGACTCGCGGGCGCCGACGACGTACGCGGGGTCCGCGTCGTCACCGGGCGCGATGTCGTCGGCCGTGCCGGCATACGGCTCGAGCCAGGGCACCTCGTGGTTCTGCAGCAGGTCGTCGGTCGGGTCGAAGGCGTCGCCCCCGAGGCCGGAGGGAAGGGGTCGGCGTTGCAAGCTCTGCAGAGCGGTCAGGCACGTGTTGGTCGCGATCTTGTGCAACCACGTGCGCACGGACGCCCGATGGTCGAACTTCCCGTAGCCCTTCCATGCGCGGAGGAAGGTCTCCTGGGCGAGATCCTCGGCGTCGTGGTGGGACCCCGTCATCCGGTAGCAGTGCGCGATGATCTCGCGGCGGAACGGCTCGCTGACCTCGAGGAACTCGGCGTCGGTCGCGGCGCTGGACTCAGCCGCGGGGCTGGTTGTGGTCATGCTCACAATCTACCGGGGTGCACCGACAGGCTCGACCCGAGTGGCCAAGCCGACCACGGTCCACTTCTCCATCGGTTCGCAGGTCGAGCGACCGGACGCCGGACGAGTTCGGATCAGGGTGAGTGCAACCCCTGTCCGCGTCGCGCCACGGGCCTATTCTCGCCGGTGGACGCGTGTGCGACCGGTCGTCGGTGCCCGTGACCAGGGGTGGGACGGGCTTGCCGGTACGGGGCCGCGTTGCTAGCTTGATCCGCATGACAAGTGCCGACCACAGGCTCACGGAGGTCACCTACGTGACCACCGCGCTGGGCTGTCGTCTGCCGCTTGCACGCGTTCTCTGTTGTTGTCGTCGAATGCGCTGACCGACCCCCGCCGAGTCAATCTCCTCCCCGGGGCGTCGCTTCTCGAGTCTCTTCTCAGAGCACCAGCTTCCGGCTTCCGCCCCGCGATGCGCGGGGTCTTTCGACGAGGACGATCATGACCGCCACACTGCCCGAACGCTCCACCCGTACTTTGCGCAACGCTACCGCCTCTCCTGTCCGGCGTCAGCCGGTCACCCGCGCGGTGCGTCGTGCTCCTCAGGGCACGCGCCAGCCCGTACCGTTGACTTCCGTACCGCCGACTCGGACCCCGGGTCCGGTCGCCGACCGACGCGGACCAGTGAAGGGGGACCAGCGGGTGCACGTCGCAACGCCGCGCCTGGAGTTGTCGACCAAACCCGCGGCGCTCGTCCTCCGGGCCGCCCGGTTGTCCGGCCCGCTGTTCCGCGACGATGCGGCCGAGCGCACCGGGCTCAGCATCTCCACGGTCAATCGCCAGGTCAGTGCGCTGTTGAAGGCGGGATTGATCCGCGAACGGGCCGACCTTGCGCCCTCGGGCGCCATCGGGCGGCCGCGGTTGCCTTTCGAGGTCAACATCTCCGAGTTCCTCACTCTCGGTATCCACATCGGGTACAAGGTCACCGCGATCACCACCCATGACCTGCTGCATCGTGTCGTCGGGGCCATCCAGATCCCTACCCCGCATGCCGATTCACCGGAAGAAGCACTCACCGCCATCGGTGTCAGCGCACGGCGTTTCGCCGAGCGCTGGACGGGCCGGCGGGTGCTGTGGGTCGGTGTCGCGCTCGGTGGCCGTGTGGCCGAGGGCGGCATCGTCGACCACCCCCGACTCGGCTGGGAGGGCGCGCCGGTCGGCCGGACGATCGCCGAGGCCGTCGGACTGCCGGTGTCGGTTGCGTCCCACGTCGAGGCCATGGCGGCCGCCGAGCTCGTGCTCAACCCCGACGACCAGCAGTCGAGCTTCCTGTACTTCTACGCGCGCGAGATGCTCGGCATCGCGTTCAGCGTCGGCGGGACCGTGCACACGCCGACCGCGGGACCGCCGGTGATCGGTCACTTCCCGACCGGATCGACCACGTTGCTCGACCCGAACCGGACGGGGCGCCTGGAGCCCGCGGTGAGCGACACCGGTGTCGTGGAAGCTGCACGCGCACTAGGCCTCTCGGCGACCGATGTGGAAGATGTCCACGCCCTGGCCCGCAGCGGTGACCTCACGGCACGTCGTCTGCTCGAAGAGCGGGCGGAGGTGCTCGGACGTACGGTCGGACTGATCGCCGACATCTTCAATCCCGATCACATCATCCTCGGCGGACAGGCGTTCACCGATTATGCGGCCGGCCTGCCGACGGTCGCGAAGGCCGTGCGCGAGACCTCGATCGTGAGCAAACGGGATGTGCGCGTGTCACATTCGGGAGCGACCGTGCAGCAGCAGGCCGCCGGCGCGGTGTCTCTCGACGCGATATACAGCGACCCGCTGCAAGCAATCACGTTGACTGCCTGAGCGGGTCGCGTCGACGAACCTCGGTCGGGTGGTGGTCTAATCCGAGGTTCGCTTGTTGTAGGCGCGCAGCGCGAACGGCGCGAAGATGAGCGTCAGCGCGACCGTCCAGATCAGGGTGGCGAGGACCGGATATTGCAGCGGGAGAGCCGCATCCGGACCGAATGCCGGGCCGTTACCCCACAGCACACGCAATGCCTGGACCAGTGACGACATCGGGTTCCATTCGGCGATCGTCCGAAGCCAGGTGGGCATCGGCTCGGTCGGGACGAACGCGTTCGACAGGAACGTGATCGGGAACAGGACCGAGAACATGAAGCCGTTGACGGCCTCGACCGTCCGGAGCCACGAACCGATGAGGATGCCGAACCAGATCATCGCGAAGCCGAAGAGCAGGAGCAGCGCGAATGCGAGGACCGCCTCACCGAACGAGCCCCGGATCCGCCAGCCGATGGCCAGGCCGGTCACGGCCATGACGACGATGCCGATCGAACTGTGGAGCAGGCTGGCGATACTGCGTCCGATCAACACCGACGACCGTTGGATGGGCAGTGACCGGAACCGGTCGATGATGCCCTTCTCGAGGTCGGCGGTGATACCCGTGGACACGATGAACGCGGTGAACACGATCGTCTGACCCATGATGCCCGGGAGCAGGAACTCCTTGTACGACGCCGAGTCGGTCTGGATCGACGCGCCGAACACGTACGCGAACAGCAGCACGAACATGATCGGCTGAATGGTCACGTCGGAGAGCATCTCCGGCATCCGTTTGGTGTGGATCATGTTGCGCTTCACCATGATCCAGGCCTGTTGCCAGATCGTGGTGGGGAGGATCCGCGGCTTGTCCGCGACCACAGCGTGGGTCTGTGCCGTGGTGGTCATCAGGAACGCTCCTCGTCGGTGGTGGTGTCGGTGTCGTCGGTGTTGCTCGACTCCTCGGCGCGGTGGCCGGTGAGGGAGAGGAAGACGTCGTCGAGGCTCGGCCGGGAGAGTCCGAAGTCGTCGACGGAGATGCCACTCTCGTCGAACCAGGCGGCGACGCGGGGCAGGTCGCCCAGACCGGCCGCGGCTGTCGTGAGCCGGCGGGCCGCCACGTCGACGAACACCTCCGCCCCGTTCTTGCGCAGCAGCGACTCGGCGGCCGTCAGGTCGTCGGCGTGCGAGACGGTCAGCACCAGGCTGGCCGAACCGGCCTGCTCCTTGAGCTGCAGTGACGTGCCGTGCGCGATGATGGTGCCCTTGTCGATGACGACGATGTCGTCGGCGAGTTGGTCGGCCTCCTCGAGATACTGCGTGGTGAGCAGCAACGTGGTTCCGTCGGCGACCAGATCGCGCAGGACGTCCCAGAGTTCGGAACGGCTGCGCGGGTCGAGGCCGGTGGTCGGCTCGTCGAGGAACAGCACCGGTGGCGTGGCCAGCAGGCTGACCGCGAGGTCGAGTCGGCGGCGCATTCCGCCGGAGTAGGACTTGACCTGTTTGTCACCGGCCTCTGAGAGGGAGAACTGCTCGAGGAGTTCCTCCGATCGACGCGCGAGGGTCTTGCGTCCGATGCCGTACAGACCGCCGATCATGCGGAGGTTCTCGCGGCCGGTCAGGATCTCGTCGACCGTGGCCGCCTGGCCGGTGAGGCCCATGTTCTGGCGGACCATCCCGGGCTGTTCCCGCACGTCGTAGCCGGCGATGCGGGCTGTCCCGCTCGTGGGCGGCGACAGGGTGGTCATCATTCGGACGGTGGTGGTCTTGCCGGCGCCGTTGGGGCCCAGCAGGCCGAGCACGGAACCCCGCGGCACGGTGAAACTGACGCCGTCGACCGCCGTGAAATCGCCGAAGCGTTTCACCAGGTCGATGGCCTCGATGGCGACATCGGCCGTCGCGACTTCTCCCGGTGCGGTGGTGGGAACTGTGACTGAGCTCATGTTTCTCCACGGTATAGAGGGGGTGTGACAGCCGCGACCGAATTACGTGGCGCGCGGGTGACGTCAGGGAACAATTCAGGGCATGTTCGGGGTGTGGCGATCTCGTACTCGAAGTCAGACCGTCTGCCCGCACCGAATTCATCGGTTGCGGGGCTGCGAATCCGACGGTCGGACCGAAATCGAGCGTAAGACTTCAAGTTGAGTTGAATTCAACATCGACATCGTCCGATTATGCGGAGATAGACCGCCTGGTTTTCCGTGAATGCGGGTAGGGTGTCGCGGTGACCGCAATACGGATCAGGGACGCCGCCGCGCTGCTCGGCGTCAGCGACGACACCGTCCGGCGCTGGGTCGCAACCGGCGTCCTGGAGACCTCCGACGATGGACCGGTCGCCACCGTCGACGGCGCACGGCTCGCCGCGCTGGCCCGCGAGCGCGCGGTGGCACCTGACGACGGGACGTCCGTCGGACGCTCGGCGCGCAATCGGTTCACCGGTCTCGTCACCGATGTCCGCACGGACGCGGTGATGGCTCAGGTGACCCTGCAATGCGGTCCGTTCGAGGTGACGTCGTTGATGAGTGCGGACGCCGTTCACGAACTCGATCTACGACCCGGCGTCGTGGCCACGGCCGTCGTCAAGGCGACGACGGTGATCGTCGAGACCAACAGGGAGGCCAGATGAGGAGGTCCATCGTCGCGGTCGCCGCGGCCGGACTGCTGATCGTGGCAGGGTGCTCGTCCGGTGGCTCAGATGCCGGCGGGTCTGCGGCCTCGACCCTCGACATCTCGGCGGCGGCGTCGCTGAAGACGACGTTCACGGCGATCGCCGATGAGTTCGAGGCACAGTACAACGGCGTCACGGTACGACTCTCGTTCGACGGATCGTCGACGCTGGCCAACCAGATCCAGCAGGGGGCGCCGGCCGATGTGTTCGCGAGCGCCGACGAGAAGAACATGCGCAAGCTGGGTGATCTCGCCGTCGACCCGGCGGTCTTCGCCACCAACACACTCGTGATCGTCACGGCGCCGGGCAATCCCCGCGGGATCCGGTCGTTCGCCGATCTGAACAAGCCTGACGTCACAACGGTCATCTGCCAGTCGGCTCAACCATGCGGCGCCGCGACCGAGACCGTCGAGCGCAACACCGGTGTCACCATCGACGCCGCCTCGGAGGAACAGTCGGTGAGCGCGGTGCTGACCAAGGTGACGACCGGCCAAGCGGATGCGGGCGTGGTGTACGTGACCGACGCGCGCGGAGCCGGGGACAAGGTGGCCACCGTGACCGATCCGGCATTCGCCGCCGTGGTCAACTCCTATCCGATCGCGGCCCTCGCCGGCGCCGGGGATGGCGAACTCGCCACGCAGTTCGTCGACCTCGTCCTGGGCGCGGACGGTCAGCGCATCCTGCGCGAGGCCGGGTTCGGGGCGCCTTGAGCACGGTCCTTCGTTCCCGACGGGACCCGGCGGGGTTGCCCGGTTGGACGTACGGCTTGGCACTGATCGGCGTCGTGTTGATCGTGCTACCTCCGTTGGCGCTGCTCTTCCGTTCGCCGTGGGGCACCTTCGTCGATCAGATCTCGTCGCCCTCGTCGCTCGACGCGCTGCGGTTGTCCCTGATCACCGCCGCGTGCAGCACCGTCATCTGTCTGATCGCCGGGGTCCCGATGGCACTGGTGTTCGCGCGATACGACGGTCCGGTGATCCGGGTGCTCCGCGCACTCGTGCTGTTGCCCTTGGTGTTGCCGCCCGTGGTCGGTGGTCTTGCCCTGCTGTACACCTTCGGTCGGCTCGGGATCGTCGGGGAACACCTGCATGCGGCCGGTATCGACATCGCCTTCACGACGACGGCAGTCGTCCTGGCCCAGAGTTTCGTCGCGCTGCCGTTCCTCGTCATCAGCGTCGAAGGTGCGGTTCGTGTCGTCGGGACGCGATACGAGGAGGTCGCTGCGACCCTGGGGGCCGGGCCGACTCGGACGCTCTGGCGGGTCACGCTCCCGTTGGTCCTGCCGTCGCTGGTCGCGGGTCTCGTGCTCGCGTTCGCGCGGGCGTTGGGGGAGTTCGGCGCGACGATCACGTTCGCAGGCAACGCACCCGGGATCACCCAGACCGCGCCGCTGGCGATCTATGTCTCGGCGATCGACGACCCACAAGCCGCGATCCCGTTGTCGCTCATCCTGGTTGTCGTATCCCTGGTCGTCGTCGTGGGAGTGCACAGCCGCCGTTCGCGTGGCGGGGGTGGTTTGTGACCGGCGCGGATCTGGAGGTGATCATCGACCTCGAGGTGCCCGCGTTGCGGGTCGAGCACCGGTTCGCCGCGGGCGCGACCACCGCGGTCGTCGGGCCCAACGGCGCCGGCAAGTCGACGATGCTGCGCGCGATCGCCGGACTGGTGCGAGGCGACGATCGGTCCCGGATAGTGCTCGGCGACAGGGTGTTCTGTGACGCGACGACCTTCGTGCCGCCCAGTCGGCGCGGAATCGCACTGCTGTCACAGGACGCGCGGCTGTTCCCGCATCTGACGGTCGCCGACAACGTGGCGTTCGCGCCCTCGGCGCAGCGTCTCTCGAGGTCGGAGATCAGGGCACGAGTGGAACGCTGGCTGACGGCAACGGAGGTCACCGACCTCGCCGACCGTAAACCGCACCAGCTCTCCGGCGGCCAGTCGCAGCGGGTTGCCATCGCCCGAGCGCTGGCGGCGCAGCCCCGAATCCTGCTGTTGGATGAACCGTTTCGGGCCCTGGACGTCGATGTCGCGAGCCGATTGCGGGCGCTGTTGCGCACACTTCTCGCCGATCGGGACCGCACGACGATCATGGTCACCCACGACCCGGTGGACGCTCTCGGGTTGGCCGACGACATCCTGGTCCTCGAGGACGGTCGCGTCGTCGAATCCGGTTCGACGCGTGCGGTTCTGGCATGGCCCACCAGTCGTTTCGCGGCGTCGCTGTCCGGGCTCAACCTGTTCGTGGGACGCCTGGACGCGGGCGACGCCGTCGTCGACCCCTCCGGCAATCGGGTCGTCGGCGGTGTCGAGGTCGATGGACCCTCACCGGGGGCCGGGGCAGCGGCCACGTTCTCGCCACGGGCCGTCGCCGTCTATCTGGAAGCGCCGCATGGCAGTCCGCGTACGACGCTGGCCGCGACCGTCCGTGACGTCGCGCCCCGGGGTGACCACGCCGTGATGACCGCCGAGGTGGGCGATCAGATCGTCGCCGCCGAGGTGACCTGGGCGGCGGTCGCCGACCTCGGACTCGTCACCGGACTAGCGGTCTACCTGGTGGTCAAGGCGAGCGAGGTGCGGATCAGCGGCGTAGGGCCCGGTTCGCTCTGACCGGCGAACCTCAACTCGACCGATGGACTTCGATCGAAGTCCAGGGGTCGAGTTGAGGTCTGGGGGTGGGGTGGGGTTTGGGAACGCGACGCTACGACAATCCGCCGCCGACAACGAGTCCGAGCGCGAAAGTGGTGGCGGACGGTATACAGGCGAGCTCGAACTTGAGCGTGTCGATGATCGAATCCGAAAGGTACGTCCGATATCGACGGCCAGGCGGGGAGTGCACCGCGCTCCACGAAGTGGAGGTCGACGATGCTCGGTGGCGAGGCCGGTATCTGCGCCGGTGGCTCCGGGACGAGACCTGCAGCCGACACCAGTTCGTCATCTCGACATCAGGTAGCCGACGAGCAATCCGACCAGGAACAGCGCGATCGGGTACGTGATGAACATCGAGAATCGACCACTGAAGTAGGTCTTCATATCCCGCCACTTGTTCGGCTCGTGGTTTTCTGCAGCCAACGTGTTTCCATTTCTGTGATCTCCGATTGGGTGCTATCCCAGGCCGACTCGGAGGTGGTTGCGGTGAAGATCGCCAGCGTCGAATTGCCCTGTGCGGTGGGATAGGCGAGCTGAGCTCGACGAACTCGGAGATCGAACCCTCCCGTCCGGTATGTGCCGTCGTCGACACACAGGTATCCATCGAGATCGACAATGTGATCGAGGACGACTGACTGCTCCAGTGCGGAGATGTCGAGGGTGGTGTCGATTTCGGAGAGTCGTACGACTTCGCACTGGCCGAGATCGAAGTACTGGATGACCACGTTCGACGCGAAGGCAGGTATCGGACTCCCCGAGCGTAGGAGGACACGGCTCGCCATCGACTTGTGTGCCTCGTCGCTGTCCAGGTCGTACCAGGCAGCGGGCGGAAGAAAATCCAGCGCCGGCGTGGACGCTCGGAGGGTCGCCGTACTGCCGAGATTCACGATCGCGTATTCGATGGCAGAGATCATCGACGGCCTCAGGAGAATATGTTGATACTCGTGAACACACCCACGCCGAATGCAGAGGCAGATGGCAACACCACCAAAAAGTTCCTGGTGTAGGTCTCCAGGCCGCCGAGCCAGTAGCCGAACCCGCGTGGGAATGACTCTGCTCGGTGCCGAGGTGCGTGTCGGCGGCTAGGGGAGTTTTGAGCCTGCATTTAGTCGAACCTACCTTTCACCCATTTGCCGAAACTTGCGCCATAGTGACTTCCGAGTGCAGCGCCGATACCCGCTCCGACGGCAGTTCCTACGGGGCCCGCGAATGATCCGATGGCCGCACCCGCCAAGGCGCCGCCAACATACCCGCCACCTACTGCGCCGACGACGGCCGCTGTGGCGTCGCCGCCGTCCTGTTCGTCACGGGCGTACTTGAGTCCTTCGTCCACGACGGTGTACCCGATCCCGGCCCAGAATGCGCCCCGAGCCAGGTTTCTACCGACTGAGTTCAACCGCGCGACATCGTCCGCACTCATCCCGGCTTGCCCAACGGACCGCCGTTGTCTCGCGTACGCATTCTCGATGTCTGACCCGCGACGTTCCAAAGCACCGAGGGCGCCAGTTACAGCGGCGCTCCTGGGGTCCATGCCCGCAAGTCCCAAGGCGTTGAGGACGTACTGGAGGCGTGATGGCTCCAGGTCCGAGGGCTGCCCGGCTTTCAACTTCTCCAGCTGCTGCGGGGTCAGGTTCATCGCGCGAAGGAATCGCCCACGCTGTTCAGGAGTCGCCGTGCCGGCGCGCACGGCGGCGGCGTCACTCGCTGCGAGACTCGAGTCGACGAGCCCGCGGTTGACGGCGTTGGCGGCGGGTGTCATTCCGCCGAGTTCGCCGAGTGCTGAGTTGATCCCGTCGCGGGTGGCGGTGACGGCGTTGTCGGCCGCGGCTCCGAGGCTGATGAGCGCGGAATGGTGCTCGAATGCTTTCCCCGCGTCGTACTCTGCATCTTTTGGTGCGCGAGACTCGTCGAAGTTGATTGTGTACTCGCGGCTTCCACGGTCGAGGATGTAACCGTCGGAGTCGGCAAGGGTGGTTCGGGTCTCGAGAGCCTTCATCGCGTCGCGGATGCTGCTCTGTCCGTTCGCGAGTACGGAAGTCAAATCACCGAACTCATCGGCCACACCGCGAATCCACCGGGTGAGGCCCTCGGCGCGATCATCGGCAGGACCCCGAGCCATCCCGGTCCACTGAGCACGCGTCAGGTTGAGAACGGGTTCTCCGGCCTTTGGTGCCTCGACTTCCAGGTGTGCCTGCAGTCGAGTGATCCCATTCGCGATCGACGTCATGACCTCGGGGTTCCAGGACATGACGTCGTTGTAGCTGGGTGGCACGGTCTACTGGACCGAAAGCAGGACGTTCAGCGGGACCACGTGATCTGTCTGCTGACCCCCGCGGGCGGGGTACGCCACGGCGTCCTTGATGGTGCTTGCACTCGCCTGATCGGTCTCGACGGTGGTGTCTTTGGCGCCGAGCACCAGTTCGGAGAACGAGGACACCGTGCCGGACACATTGGCCAGCGCGGATGCGATCCGTTCGTCGGCACCCGCCGCCACCGCGGACATGTCGCTCGAAGCTCCGCGGAACTGGCCAACGAGCTGGCTGAACGTCGCTGTCGTACCGTCCAGTCCGGCATGGGAGGTGAGCTCCAACGCCATCAGACGGGATGCGCATCTCGAGATCTCCGTCGCTGACGCCCCGACAGCCGCTGGATCGACGATCATGCCCGACAAAATTCCCCCTTTGACTTCGCGAACCACCATAAATGTTCGACGATGACGATAGCCGGGCAGGGCGCAAACAGCGCGCCACCGTCCACAGCCATGAGTCGCTGTGACCGGCGAACCTCAACTCGACCGATGGACTTCGATCGAAGTCCAGGGGTCGAAATGAGGTTCGCCAGTGGGTCAGTCGTTCAGCGGCCCGTCGCGGTGTGCTTCGAGGACACGGGCCTTGAGGTGCTTGTACCCCCGAACGCGCAGTGTCGGTATCGATTTGAGGTAGAAGCGGTCATCACCGCCGAGCTGATCGGCGATCGCGTCGTCGATGAGTGTGGTTCCGGGACGGGCGGATCCGGCGAGGCGGGAAGCGATGTTCACCGGCTCGCCGAAGACGTCTCCGAGCCGGGCGAGGACGGAGCCGCGCGCCATGCCGACCCGCAACGGCGGAAGACTGTCGTCCGTGGAGAGCTGATGGATCTCGAGCGCGGCACTCGCGGCGGCGGGGGCGTCGTCGAAGGTGAACATCACCGCGTCGCCGAGGGTTTTGATGACGCGCCCACCATGATCCACGACCACGTCGAAGGTGTCGTCCTCGAACGAGCCGAGCAGGGACTCCAGGTCGTTCAGATCGATGCGTCGGGAAAGGCTTGTATAGCCGACGATGTCGGCGAATCCGACGATCAGGTCGATCTCCTCGTCGTCGGAGTGATCGGTGTGACGCTCGATCGCCTGCGCCATGTGCCGACGCCAGATGAGTTGCTGGATCTGGCCGAGCGCGAGACTCATCTGGTCGAAGTCCCACGGCACCGCGGGGTCGTCGACGATGTCACGCAGCAGGTCGGCCTCCCACTCCGCGAGCCGGGACATCGTCTGTCCGATGGCCCGGGCCATCGCGATCTGGCTGGTCTCCGGCATCGCCGCCGAGGAGGATGCGAACATCCGGAGCGCGGCGAGGTCGCGATCGGAGAAAACCTTGTCTGAGGACGGTTGACGCACGAAACCGAATGCATTCCAAGCCTTCTCGGCGAAATCAGCGGACAGTCCGAGTTCGGCGACCAGTTCGTCGCGAGTGTAGCGGGGGCGGTCCCGCGCTTCCGAGGCGTCGTTCATCCGATCCGAGTCCCATCTTCGGCGTCGGCTCAGCATAGCGGGCGGGCCGGTGCGGCAGGGTCGGTCTGACGCGCGGAGAGCATCCGCATCGTCGCGTCCGATACCGTGCCGATCACGTCGTCGAGAGACAACGGGCCACCCGGGCGGTACCAGCGCCACACACTCCCCAGGACGCCCAGTACGAGACGCGCCTGGAGCATGGCGTCTCCGTCGACGAAATCGCGGGCGTCCATTCCACGCTTGATCAGGTCTGCCCAGTTGCTCTCGATCTCTGCGACCAGTTCGCGCGACCGGACACGTTCGGCCTCTTCTCCGTTCGACCGGCGAGGAGTACCCAGGATGACCATCTGGTTCTGCACTATTCGCCGCTGCAGGACGTCTACGGGTTCGCCGCGCAGCGATGTTGCGACCGCTGAGCGGAGGGCTTCAACCGGGTCAGGAATACCGGCGGTCCCTGCTCGGAATCGCTCGATCGAATCGCCGAGTTGGTTGCGCATGATGGTCAGAAGACAGTGTGCCTTCGACTCGAAATAGTGGTAGAGCGCTGTCTGTCCGATGCCGACCTCGTCGGCGATGGATGCCCACTTCGTGTGTTCGTAACCGACTGTGCCGAAGTGCTCTGTCGCGACGGTCAGGATCTGCGCGCGCTTGGATCTGGGACCGTCATCCACAGTTACCGACATCGTGACCCTCCCTTGTGCCGGACGTTACAACGTGGACAGCGTCGGGTTCATCTGAGCCGCGACCCGATTCAGCGCACTCCCTCGCGCGGATCAGAGCGCGAGCACGCCCTTCATGAGGTACGCCATCCGCGCGGCGAACTGCGGACTCTCCGAGCCGCGTCGCATGCGCACGGCGTCGTTGACGATCGAGAGCGCCGCGTGCACGGCGACCGCGCCTTGATCGCGCTTGATCTCCGGATCGACTTGCATGAGCAGATCCACCCAGCGCGCCACATAACGTCGCTGCACGTCGACGAGATCGGTGGCGCTCGCTTGTCCGGCGAGCGCGGGGGAGTTGTTGAAGCTCACCGACAGATCCGGGGTGCTGGTGATCACGTCGACATACGAATCGACGAGCGAGGCAAGCAATTTCGCGGGGTCCGAGGTGGCGCCGTAGGCCGCCATCACCCCCGCCTCCAGACGCGCGCCGCTGCGCTGTCCGATGGCGACGAGGATGGCCAGCTTCGACGGGAAATGTTTGTAGACACTGGGACCCGCGATGCCGACGGCGCCGCCGATCTCGTCGACGCCGACGTCGGTGTAACCGCGGTCGGCGAACAACTCGGCGGCGGCGTCGAGGATCTCGTCACGCCGCGAACCGGGCACGGAGGTGAGCGTCGGCGACGTCGCGAACGGCGGTGCCGCGGTGGGGCTCAGGGCGAGAATCCGACGGATGAGCTTCTCGATCTCGCCTCGTGCACGCGCCCCGGACATGCGGGTGTGGTGCACGGTGAGGCTGCCGCTGACGCTCAGCACCGCCCACGCCAACTGCACGGCCTCACGGTCGGTCAGATCCGTGCGCCGGGCGGCGAGCGCCGACGCCCAGTGGCCGATCACCTCGCGGGTGCGGACTGCCACCAGTTTGTTCTGTTCGGTGGTGAGGTAGTTGCTGGTCCACCGCCACAGCGATGCCGCTTGGGGACGCTGGACGGCCAGGTCGCAGACCGTCGAGATCAGCGAGTTCGCGTCGACGCCGTCGGCGAGCGCCCGGTCGGTGCAGGACTCGAGATCGTCGACGCCGGCCAGGACCGCCGCGGCCAGCAGCGACTGCTTGTCGTCGAAATGCCGGTACACCGACGGCGCGGTAACCCCCGCCGAGCGCGCGATGTCGGCCAGCGAGACCTGCGCATACCCACGCTGGAGGAAGAGCGCGGCCGCGGAGTCGACGAGCTGTCGTTTGCGGTCGGCGCCCCTGGTGCGGGTGGCGGGTTTGGGGTCAGGCATGGTGAACAGACCATAGCGCACATTCGACAGAACGCCAGACCTCTTGACCACCGGGTATAGCCAAACTAGTTATTCCGCGTTAGCCTCGGTGGGTAACCAACCAGTGGTTCGTGTGAAAGGAACACTTTCGTGCCTGATCAAGCATTCATCTACGAGGCGATCCGTACGCCTCGTGGCAAGCAGCGCGGCGGTTCGCTGCACAGCGTGAAGCCGGTCGACCTGGTCTCCGGTCTCATCAACGAGGTCCTGTCGCGTCACGGCGGCCTCGATCCGGCCGACGTCAACGACGTCATCCTCGGTGTCGTCTCCCCGGTCGGCGAGCAGGGCGCGGTCATCTCGCGCACCGCCGCCCTCAACAGCGGTCTCCCCGAGACCGTCCCGGGAACCCAGATCAACCGCTTCTGCGCCTCGGGTCTGGAGGCCGTCAACCTGGCCTCGGCCAAGGTCGCCTCCGGCTTCGACGACCTGGTTCTCGCCGGTGGCGTCGAGTCGATGTCGCGCGTCCCGATGGGCAGCGACGGCGGTGCGCTGTTCACCGACCCGGCCACTGCATACGACCACTACATCGTCCCGCAGGGTATCGGTGCCGACCTGATCGCCACCATCGAGGGCTTCTCGCGCGAGGATGTCGACGCCTACGCGGCCGAGTCGCAGGCTCGTGCCGAAAAGGCATGGAACAGCGGCTACTTCACCAAGTCCGTGGTTCCGGTCAAGGACATCAACGGCGTCACCGTCCTCGATCACGACGAGCACCGTCGTCCCGGCTCGACCGTCGAGAGCCTCGGCAAGCTGAAGGCCGCCTTCGCAGCTCTCGCCGACATGGCCGGCTTCGACGACGTCGCGCTGCAGAAGTACCCGAGCGTCGAGAAGATCAACCACGTCCACACCGGTGGCAACAGCTCCGGCATCGTCGACGGTTCGGGCCTCGTGCTCGTCGGCAGCGAGGAGGCGGGCAAGCGCAACGGCCTGACCCCGCGCGCCCGCGTCGTGTCCTTCGCCGAGATCGGCAGCGAGCCCACCATCATGCTCACCGGCCCGACTCCGGCCACCGAGCTGGCGCTGAAGAAGGCCGGCCTGACCGTCGACGACATCGACGTGTTCGAGCTGAACGAGGCCTTCGCCTCGGTCGTCATGAAGTGGATGAAGGATCTGAAGATCCCGCACGAGAAGGTCAACGTGAACGGTGGCGCGATCGCCATGGGTCACCCGCTCGGTGCAACCGGCGCGATGATCTACGGCACCTGCCTCGACGAGCTCGAGCGCACCGGCGGCCGCTACGGCCTGATCACCCTCTGCATCGGTGGCGGCATGGGCGTCGCGACCGTCATCGAGCGTCTCTGACCCTTCGAGGCTCGCTTCGCTCGCTCCTCAGGGGGCGACGGGGCGCGTCGCTTCGCTCGCTCCTCAGGGGGCAGCGATGACCACTTCACGAGAAAGAACTCTGCGAATCACCATGAGTGACAACATGATCAACTGGGAAAAGGACGCCGACGGCGTCGTCATCCTGACCATGGACGACCCCAACCAGGGCGCCAACACGATGAACGCGCTCTACCAGGAGTCGATGGCCGCGACCGTCGATCGCCTGGAGGCCGAGAAGGACGACATCACCGGTGTCGTCCTCACCTCCGCGAAGAAGACCTTCTTCGCCGGCGGCGACCTCAAGGACATGACGAGCGATCGCAGCGGTGTCTCCAAGGAGGAGATCGCCACGCAGATCACCGAGACCACCAACGCCATGAAGAAGGTGCTGCGTCGTCTCGAGACCCTGGGCAAGCCGGTCGTCGCCGCCATCAACGGTGCCGCGCTCGGCGGCGGCCTGGAGATCGCGCTGCACACCCACTACCGCATCGCCGCGGACGTCAAGGGTGTTCAGATCGGCCTGCCCGAGGCGACCCTCGGCCTGCTGCCCGGCGGCGGTGGCGTCGTGCGTACCGTCCGTCTGCTCGGTATCCAGAACGCCCTCATGGGTGTCCTGCTCCAGGGCCAGCGCTTCAACCCGACCAAGGCCAAGGAGACCGGCCTGGTCAACGAGGTCGTCGGCTCCATCGAGGAACTGATCCCCGCCGCGAAGGCATGGATCAAGGAGAACCCCGAGGCTCAGCAGCCGTTCGACGTCAAGGGTTACAAGATCCCGGGCGGTGCCCCCACCAACCCGGCGTTCGCCGCGAACCTCCCGGCTCTGCCGGCCTTGCTGCGCAAGCAGATCAAGGGCGCCAACATGCCGGCTCCGCGCGCCATCCTGGCCGCCGCGGTCGAGGGCGCCTACGTCGACGTCGACACCGCCGACATCATCGAGACCCGCTACTTCGTCTCGCTGGTCACCGGCCAGGTCGCGCAGAACATGATCAAGGCGTTCTTCTTCGACCTGCAGCACATCAACGGCGGCGGCTCGCGCCCCGAGGGTTACGACAAGTTCACCGCCAAGAAGGTCGGCGTCATCGGCGCCGGAATGATGGGCGCGGCAATCGCTTACGTGTCGGCGAAGGCCGGCATCGAGGTCGTCCTCAAGGACATCGACCTCGACGCCGCCAAGCGTGGCAAGGGCTACTCGGAGAAGCTCGAGGAGAAGGCTCTCGCCAAGGGCAAGACCACCCAGGAGAAGAGCGACGCGCTGCTCGCCCGTATCCACCCGACCGTCGACGCCGCCGACTTCAAGGGCGTCGACCTCGTCATCGAGGCCGCCTTCGAGTCGGTCGAGGTCAAGCACAAGGTGTTCCAGGAGATCGAGGACATCGTCGAGCCCGACGCCGTCCTGGGTTCCAACACCTCGACGCTGCCGATCACCATCCTCGCCGAGGGTGTGAAGCGTTCCGAGGACTTCATCGGAATCCACTTCTTCTCGCCGGTCGACAAGATGCCGCTGGTCGAGATCATCAAGGGTGAGAAGACCTCGGATGCCGTGCTGGCCAAGGTCATCGACTACACGCTGGCGATCCGCAAGACCCCGATCGTCGTCAACGACAGCCGTGGCTTCTTCACCAGCCGCGTCATCGGCACCTTCGTCAACGAGGCCATCGCGGCCGTCGGCGAGGGCGTCGAGCCGGCGTTCATCGAGCATGCGGGCACCCAGGCCGGCTACCCGGCCGCGCCGCTGCAGCTCATGGACGAGCTGACCCTGACCCTGCCGCAGAAGATCCGCAAAGAGACCGAGGCAGCGGCCAAGGCCGAGGGCAAGGAACTTCCGCAGCACGGCTCGAACGCGGTCGTCGACTGGATGGTCGAGAACGGCCGCACCGCCAAGAAGGACGGCAAGGGCTTCTACGACTACGACGAGAACGGCAAGCGCACCCAGCTCTGGCCGGGTCTGCGTGAGCACTTCAAGTCGGGCACCACGGAGATCCCGCTCGAGGACATGAAGGAGCGCATGCTCTTCGCCGAGTCCCTCGAGACCGTCAAGTGCTTCGACGAAGGTGTGCTCACCTCGGTCGAGGACGCCAACATCGGTTCGATCTTCGGCATCGGCTTCCCCGCCTGGACCGGTGGTGTCATCCAGTACATCAACGGTTACGAGGGTGGCTTGCCCGGCTTCGTCGCGCGTGCCAAGGAACTCGCGGGCAAGTACGGCAAGCACTTCGAGCCGCCGGCCTCGCTGGTCGAGAAGGCCGAGCAGGGTGTCACCAAGCTGACCAACGAAAACCTCGCTGCGAAGTAGGGATTTCGCTGGGTGACCAGCAGACAACAAGGGCCCCGGCCGGATTCGTTCCGGCCGGGGCTTTTGTTGTGCCAGAACCGTTCCCGCGTCGCCATTTCCATGCCGCTGATCTGATCTGATCAGCGGGACGGAAACGGGACCGCGGGAAGTCAGTCGTCGTCCGGCAGCGCCTCGGCGCCGCCGACGCTGAGGACGACGCGAGCGCCATACGGCACCGCCTCGACGAGGCGCAGCTGCGCCAGCGCCGGGTGGGCATCGAGCAACCGGCCCGCGTTGGCCAGCGCGCGCAGCGCGGCGGTCTCCGCGCGTGCCGCCTCGAGCTTGGCCTGACCGCGGGTCTTCGCCGTGATCACCTCGAGGGCCGCGGTGCGGACCTCGGCCGGGACGATGACGTCGCGAATGACGACCTCGAGAACCTCCAGACCGACGGTGCCGGCTACCTCGGCAGCCGCGGCGCGGATCGGCGTGACGTCGACGGCTTCGCCGCGACGGACGAGGTCGTCCGAACCCACGCCGGCGCAGACCTCGCGCAGCGCGACCTGCGCGGCCAGGTAGACCGCGCCGATCGGGTCGGCAGACCGCTCGACGAAGGCCACCGCGTCGATCACGCAGGCGCGCAACGTCATCGAGACACGGACCGACATGGAGTCGGCGGTGAGTACCTCCTGCGGCGCGACGGGGATCAGTCGCTCACGCAGGTCGATGTCGAACGTGGCGTCAGGCTTGCGCACACGGTGGCGGCCGGCGGGCAGGGCCTGGACGGCGGTACCGCGGTAGGCCAGCACGGTGTGACCCGGCGAGACGGTGATTCGGTTGTGGAACAGCATGATGATCCTCCTTCCGTTGCGTCGCAATGCTTGTCGGGTCGGGTATGGGTTCGGATGGCGACACCGCTCGCGGGTGGACCAGCCGGTGGGGTGCGCCGCGGAGTCGCGGACGACTCGGACGACGACCACAAGATCGGCCGGCCCGTGCTCCCGGGAGCGGTGCCATGTCAGGACTCGAACCTGCTCGGGATGTATCCCTTGCCATCTGAAGGCGGACGAGGATTCCGACGCGCAGAAACACTTCGCGGTACCCCGCTCCGGTCTGCTGGTCCTCGTGCCGAACGGGAACTATGCCAGCGTCGGATGCTGGGGCGCAACGGAATTAACGAGCGTCGATCGCTGGTCCCTGAGGAGCGAGCGCAACTACTGCTCCCTGAGGTGCGCGCGCAACCCCTGCTCCCTGAGGTGCGAGCGAAGCGAGCCACGAAGGGTCGTCGCGACTCGTCTCACTGAGCCCTTCGTGGCTCGTCGCTTGCGCTCCTCGCACCTCAGGGAGCAATAGTTCAGTCGCTCGTCGCTCGTCGCTGGAGCTCCTCGCACCTCAGGGAGCAATGGTTGTGTCGTTCTTCGGATCAGGGACCAGGATGAGTCGGTGATTCTTTCGGGCCAGGGGGGCGGGGATGGAACCGTAGGGGGTCGTCGCACGTCCAAGTGCGCGTGATCCCGATACCCACTGATCGTTCCGGCCTCATCCTGCGCGAGCACGCGATGCGTGCCGGACTCTCCGACGCCGACCTCGACGAGGCGGTGACCCGCGACCACCTGGTGTGTCTGGGTCCCGGTGTGTTCGCGCTCGCGGTGGGGTACCTGTTGTGGTCGCGGGGGGCTTGACCGGGAGAACCTCTCCCACATCGATGTCACCGGGCGAGGAAGGCCCCCACCGTCGCCTCGAACGCAGCCTTGGCCTCGATCATCACCCAGTGCCCGCACCTCGGGAAGATGTGCAGCTCGGCGTCGGGGATGAGGCGCATCGGGACCATCGCCATGTCGGGTGGGCTGACACGGTCGTCGCGGCCCCAGGTCAGCAGCGTCGGGCAGGCGACCTTGTGCATCGACGCCCAGTACGGCGGGTTGTCGGACGCGGCCATGAACTGCTGCTGCATCTCGAATGCGGCCGAGCCGTACATCATCTGCGCCGTCTTCTGCGCGTCGGGATTGATGGCGGCCTCCCAGCGCTCGGCGATCAGTTCCTCGGTGACCAGGGCGCGGTCGAAGACCATCGAGGTGAGCCAGCGGACGAGCTTGTCCTTGTCCGGGGCGTCGGTGAACTCCTGCAGGAGTCGGAGGCCCTCACTGGGGCTGGGGCTGAACACATTCGGGCCGACGCCGCCGATGGTCACGAGCTTCTCGACGCGCTCGGGCTTCTTGATCGCCAGGTTGACGCCGACGACGCCGCCCATCGAGTTGCCGATCATCGCGGCCTTGTCGATGCCGAGCGCGTCCATGAACCGGATGACCGAACCGCCGGCGGTCAGCACCGGGTGGCCTTCGACGGCGTCGCTGACGCCGAAGCCGGGGAACTCGAGAACGAAACAATGGTGCGTCTGCGCGAAGTGTCCGAGGTTCCCGCGGTAGTTGCGCCAGCCGGTCACGCCGGGGCCGGACCCGTGCAACAGGATCAACGGCGGCGCGTCGGCGTCACCGGCCTCGTGATAGCGCAGCGTGCCCTGGTCGGTCGTCAGTTCCCGTTTGGTCGCATCGAAGGTGACATCCACGTCGACCAGACTAGAACGTGTTCTAATCCGTTGTCACCGGGTGGGCGCGATCCGGCCGATCCGCTGAGGTCAGATGCCCGACCCCGATGATGTCGTGCAGGATGCGGTGCACGATCGCGTCGCCGACCACCTCGTAGTGGACCATCCGGCCGGCCTTCTCCGAGCGGACCCACCCCTGGTCGCGCAGTTTGCGGATCGACTGCGACGCGGCGTTCTCAGTGATGCCGATGCGGGTGGCGAGCTCGGCCACGGTCGACCCCGGGTGGGCATGCATCTCCGCGACGAGCCGGAGCCGATTCGGATCGCTGAGCAGCATGAACCGTGCAGCCCAGGAGTCCGCGTCAAACGAGTCTGGGTCGAAGTCGGTCACCGGCTCTCCTCGTCCTCTCGGGTTGCTGCAGGTATACCGCCCATCGTTCACCGCCGCCCCCGGTGGCGGCAAATGTGTGTCTGGGAGAACATATGTCCGTGCACACAGATGTAGGGGGAGCGTCGTCGGTCGTTCGCGGAGTCGCCACGGCCGGAGCTGCTGTGCTGCTCGCGACTGTCGTACTCGCCGGCTGCTCGGCGCCGGATCAGCCCAGGGTGGCCGATCAGATCGTGCTCGGGGAGGGCCACGCGCTCGGTGACTTCAACCCGATGCTGGGCTACGCGCAGCTCGGTGTCTCACCCGTCTACGACGGCTTGCTCGTCCCCGCCGCGGACGGCGACGACCGTGTTCCCGACCTCGTCCCGGCCCTGGCCGAGTCCCGGCCCGAGCGCGTCGCGCCGCGGACGTGGCGGGTGCCGCTCAAGAGCGGCATCTCGTTCTCCGACGGCACCGATTTCGACGCCGCCGACGTCGTCGCGACGTATCGGGCGGTCGTCGACCCGCGGGTGGCGTCGTCGATCTCCACCGACTTCGCGCCGATCGTCGCGGTCGAGGCCGACGGGCCGCGGGCGGTGACGGTCCGGATGAACACCGACGCCGATCCGTCGCCCTACCTCCTGGTGGGCGTCGTACCGTCGGAACGGGTGGAGGACGCGCCGGCCGCGGAGTGGGCGCTGAACACCGAACCGGTGGGCACTGGGGCCTACCGGCTGGAATCGCTCGAACCCGACCAGGCCGTTTTCGTTGCGCGTGAGGATCATTGGGGCAATCGGCCCGCGGTGCAGCGCCTCGTCTACACCCACGTGCCCGACGACAACACCCGCGCACAGCGGATCGCGGCCGGCGAGATCGACGGCGCGAATCTGCCGCCGAGACTCGCCGAAGGCCTCGAGGGCCGTGACGGCATCGACGTGATCTCGGTGAAATCCGCTGACTGGCGCGGCATCTCGCTGCCGAGCACGAACCCCTTCACCGCCGATCCGGCGGCGCGCCTCGCCATGAACCTGGCGGTCGACCGGCAGGCCGTCGTCGACGATGTGCTCACCGGCGACGGCGAACCCGCGAGCACCCCGGTCGCTCCGGTGTACGGGGCGAGCGTCTACGACGAGCGCGCGCAGTTCGAGTTCGACGCCGACGGTGCGAGGGCGGCACTCGACGCCGCGGGGTGGCGGACGGGCGCCGACGGCGTACGTGTCCGCGGCGCCGATCGCGCATCGTTCCCGCTTCTCTACAACGCGCAGGACACCCTTCGCCGCGACCTCGCGGTCGCGTTCGCGGCGGCGATGAAACCGATCGGCGTCGAGGTGCTCACCCGCGGTACCAGCTGGGACGACATCGACTCCGAATTGTCGACGGCAGCAGTGGTTCTGGGTGGGGGAGCGACGCCCTACAGCATCGACTCGCAGATCTACGACACGCTGCACACCCGGTTTCCGGACTCGTCGCCGTACTCCAACCCCGGTGACCTCACCGCCCCCGGGCTGGACGCGCTGCTCGACGAGGCCCGCGCGAGCGCGCCCGGGCCGGACAACGACCTGCGCTACCAACGCATCCAGCAGGTCTATGCGGCCCAGCCGTCCTACGTCTTCCTGGCCTTTCTCCACCACACCTATGCCGTCCGCGGCGAGGGCTGGCGGCACGACGCACCGATTCTGGAGCCCCATTCGCACGGGGTGACCTGGGGTCCGTGGTGGAACATCCCGTCCTGGCAGCCGGTTTCGTGACCGCGCTCACCTCGTCGGTAGGGTCTGCACGCGAAATCGACGCGGACGATCGCCCCCGGCTCGACCGGCCTCGGCGTGCGCGATCGCGTGGACGCGACTCGCGGGTGCGCCGCGCCGGCCGGCTCCTGCTCCGGCGCGTCCTACTGATGATCCCCACGACGATCCTGGTGTCGCTGGGGATCTTCGCCGTCGCCGCGGCGTCGCCCTTCGATCCGCTCACCGCGCATCTCGGTGACGACTACCAGTCGGCGACCCCCGCCCAGCGGGAGGCGATCGCGGCCGCATACGACCTGGACCAGCACTGGCTGAGCGCCTGGTGGAACTGGTGGGTCGCGCTCTTCCATGGCGATCTGGGCTGGTCGTCGACCCAGGGTCAGGCGGTGGGAGATGTGATTGCGCAACGACTTCCGTTCACCCTCGGGATGTCGGCGGCCGCGCTGGTGTCCGCCGCGCTGATGGCCGTCGTCGGCGGTGCCGTCATCGGCATGCGGCGGGGAGGGCTGTCGGATCGGGCGTGTACGGCGCTGGCGGCCATGCTGGCCGCGACCCCACCGTTCGTGGTGTCGCTCGTGCTGGTCAGCACCTTCGCGGTCGCGCTCGGCTGGTTCCCGACCTCCGGCGCCCGACGCCCCGGCGACGACTACTCGCTCGACGGGCTGGTCACCCATGCCGTGTTGCCGTACCTGGCCCTGACGGTGTCGATGGTTCCGTGGTTGCTCCTGACCATGCGCGCGGCCGTCGTCGAGGCCACCGGTTCGGACGCGGTGCGGGCCGCCCGTGCCCGTGGCGTGAACGGGTGGACGCTGCTGCGAGGACACGTGGTTCCGGTGTCGGTGCTGCCAACACTCGCACTCCTCGGGACCCGGCTGCCCGAACTCATCGCCGGCGCGGCCATCGTCGAGACCGTGTTCGGATGGCCGGGTCTCGCCGAAGCCCTGGTCGATTCGGCCGTCGCCCTGGACTTCTCGTTGCTCGCTGCACTCGCCATCGGTTCGGCCGTGCTCGTCCTCCTCGGGTCGGCGCTGTCCGACGCGGCGGCGGTGGCGATCGATCCGCGGATCGGACTGACCGCGTGACGACGATGGGTGGCGCGTCGACGATGCAGCTGACGAGCCCTCGGGCGACGGTCGGTCACCGCCTGGCCCTCGTCGCGCCGTGGGTGATGCTGGCAGTTCTGGTCGTGACGGCGGTCGGGTGGCCCGTGGTCGCAGGCGACCAGACCGCCGATTTCGCTCGTTCACTGCTGCCGCCGGGTGCTGAGGCGGCGCTCGGGACCGATCATTCCGGGTACGACCTCCGCGTCAGAACCGCCGAAGGACTGCGGATCTCGCTGCTGATCGCCGCCGCGTGCGCGGTCCTGGCAACGGCCCTGGGCGTCATCGTGGGCCTGGGCGCGGTGACGGTCGGCGGGTGGTTCGACGCCGTGATCATGCGCGTCGTCGACGGCGTCAACGCGTTGCCCCATCTGGTCGTCGGCGTCGTCATCGCTGCGATGTGGCGAGGCGAGCCGGTCGCGATCATCGCGTCGATAGCCCTGACCCACTGGCCCGCCGTGGCGCGGGTGGTGCGCGCCGAACTACTGGAGGCGATGTCGTCGGGGTGGGTGGAATCGGCCCGGCTGGCCGGCGCATCCCGCACGTTCATCGCGGTGCGTCACCTCGCGCCCGCGGTGAGCGGACAGGTACTGGTGGTGATGACAGTGCTGCTGCCCCATGCGGTCTGGCACGAGACGACGCTGTCGTTCCTGGGCGTCGGACTCTCCCCGGATGCCGCGAGCCTGGGCACGCTCCTCGGTCAGGCGCGCGGTGACATCCTCACCGGTGCGTGGTGGACGCTGGTGGTGCCGGGCGTCGCCCTGATGGTCACTGCTCTTGCGTGCGCGGCCGCGGCGTCGTCGCTGCGCCGAGCCACGTTGCCGCCGGCCGGTGAGGTGTGGCGATGAGTGCTGGACTCGACGGGGTCACGGTCGACATCGTGACCCGAAGCGGATGGAACCGGTCGGCGGTCCGGGTCCTCGACGACGTCACGTTGCCGTTGCCCGCGGGGACGCTGACCGCTCTCGTGGGCGAGTCCGGCTGCGGTAAGTCGATGGTCGCGGCGGTGCTGTCCGGCCTGCTCCCGCCAGGCGCTGAGGTGACCGGGCGCCTGCGGGTCGGCGGCCAGGAGTTCACCGACCACCAACTGCTCGGGGACGACCGTCGGTGGCGCGAGGTCCGCGGGCGTCGCGTCGGCTTCGTGCCTCAATCGGTGGCCACCTCCTTCACCCCGGTGCGTAGCGTCGGAGCCCAGCTCGACGAGGTGATCGGCATCCTGGGCGGCACGCAGGACGCCGTCGAGCTGTGCCGGCGCGCACGACTCGACCCCGACGCGCTCCGGTTGTATCCCCACGAGCTGTCCGGCGGCATGGCACAGCGCGCCGCGATCGCCGCGGCCCTGGCCGGCGACCCGGACACGATCGTCGCCGACGAGCCCACCTCCGCACTCGACGCCGAACTCGCCGCCGACATCTGGGAACTCCTCGCCGACACCGCACGGCGCGGCGCCGCGGTCCTCGTGATCACGCATGACGTCGAGACGATGCGCCGCGGGTGCGATTCGGTGGCCGTCATGCGGGCGGGGCGGGTCGTCGACCACAGCCGTCTCGATCAGATCGCCGACTCCGACGACGCCTATGTCGCCGGGTTCTTCGAGAGGGTGCCGTGACCACGGGAGACCTCCTCGTCGGGACGGGACTCACGGCGCGCTTCGGGGACGCGGTGGTGTTCGACGCGCTCGACGTCGGCGTGGCGGCCGGGTCGGTGACCGGCGTGGTGGGGCGATCGGGGAGTGGCAAGACGACGCTGCTGCGCATCCTCGCCGGGCTGAGCGCACCGGCCGAGGGATCGGTCGAGTGGTGCGGCGACCGGCGGCGTCCCGGGGATGTCGGCCTGCTCGCCCAGCATCCGCGGTTGGTGACCAACCCGCGGTGGACGCTGCGCCGGATCGTCGCCGAACCCGCGACGATCGCGCGACGCGACTGTGACGTCGAGAGTGCCGCGATGCGCGTCGGACTCGATCCGGCGCTGCTCGACCGCTATCCCGCACAGGTCAGTGACGGTCAACTGCAGCGCGCGTGCCTCGCGCGGCTCGTGGTGCAGCAACCGCGGGTCGTGCTGTGCGACGAACCGACCGCGATGCTCGATCCGATCGCGTCCCGCGCCGTGGCCTCGCTGCTCGACGACCTCGTCGCCGCCGGGGCCGGTCTGCTGCTGGTGAGCCACGACCGGCGGCTGGTGGAGTCGCGCAGCCGGGATGTCGTCGACCTCGATCGGCGCTGACGTCCGGCCGGATGGGTCACCAGGTGGCTTCGACTCGGCGCCTCGACCTCGACGCGCTCCTTCGTCGCTTGCTCGGCCCGGCGGCTCCGCTCGGTGCCGGCTCAACCAGCAGGGGGACTGTCACATCTGCAGGCGGATGGCGTCGTCCTCGCCGAACTGGTCTTCGAGGACCTCGGGGGAGTAGTCGAGGTCGATCTCGGCGACCGGGCGCCCCCGGGCGGACTCGATGGCGGACAGCCGGCGCTGGGCGCGGTCGGCGGCATAGGCGAGGAACTCGTCGTTGTCGAGGCCGAAGGGTTGGACCTCGAACTGCTGGTTGACCCACTCGATCATGCCCAGGGCGAGCGGCAGCAGCTCGTTCATGCGTTCGCCGACGACGTCCCAGAGCGAGTCATCGGCCGCCACGTGCCGGCGGCACGTGAAGGTTCCCCACGCCATGTGCCGGCGCTCGTCGTCGCCGATGAACCGGATCAGCTTCTGCATCCCGGGGAAGATCCCGTGCTGGGTACAGACCTTCTGCCACGCGTGGTAGCCGGTGAGTGCCAGGCTGCCCTCGATCACGTGGTTGTAGGTGACGCTGGCGCGGATCTGGTTCCGTGGCGACGGGTCGTGGTCGAGGATGTGCAGGGACGCCGGCAGCTCCTCGTAGAACAGCTGGTGGTAGTAGGGATTCGCGCTGACGAAGTTCTGGAGGTCGCCGGTGAGGCCGACGGCGTCCATCCATCGCCGGAACACCTGGGTGTGCTTGGCCTCCTCGAAGCAGAACTGCGACAGGTACATCTCGTCGCCGAAGCGGCCCTCGGTCGCCATCGCCTTCATGAACGGCTGGATGTCCTGGGTGACCGCTTCCTCGCCGGCGATGAACTGACTCACCAGATAGGTGGCGCTCCGGCGCTGCTCGTCGGTGAGCTCCGCCCAGTCCTGAGCGTCCTGCGAGAAGTCGATGGCGACCGGGTCCCAGAACCGGGCGTTGCCTTTCACGAAGAGCCGCAACGGAAACGAGTCCCAGTTGAGACCGCCTTGTCGCAATGACGAGAAGTCCTGCCGGCCCTCCGCTTTGTGTTCGATGAGAGTCATGAGATCACCAGCCAGACACTTCGGAAGTGGAATACCCCGACGCTAACCCGTTCCTCGATCCGCAGACATGAGATCGGCCAACTCTGTTGTCGTCGAGGTACTTTGCGGTGTGGTGCCGACCGGCCGGCGCCGTCGTCGCGTCGGACCCGTGGTCGTCGACCGTGCGGCCTCGTTCGTCGACTGTGCGCCTTTGCCGTCGACTGTGCAGCGGTTCCCGGCCGCCGGGACAGCGGTCGCCGCGCCACAGAATCCTCGGCTGGAACGTCACCCCCAATCCTGTGCCATGGATTGCGTGAAACGCCTGCGAAGGTGTCATCGGTGGACCACCATGTGATCTACGTCGCATAAGCAGACGGCGATATCTGACGCCCCGATTCGGGGTAGCACGAGCGAGGAGCACGAATGAAGACCAAAGGTGCAGTTCTGCGCAATCCGGGCGAAGAGTGGAAGATCGAGGAGTTCGAGCTCGGTGATCCGGTCGCGGGTGAAGTCCAGGTCAAACTCGTCAGCTCGGGTCTGTGCCACTCGGATCACCACCTGCGGACCGGCGACAGCCCGGCACCCATGCCGGTACTCGGTGGTCACGAGGGCGCCGGCATCGTCACCAAGGTGGGCCCGGGTGTCACCCGCCTCAAGGAGGGTGACCACGTCGTCACCGCCTTCATCCCCGCGTGCGGCACGTGCGAGCCGTGCTCACGCGGTCAGCAGAACATCTGCGACGAGGGCGCGCGTCTCCTGACCGGCCTGTCCATCGCCGACGACACGAATCGCGCGTACACCCACGACGGGGTGCCCCTGGTGCAGATGTGCATGCTCGGCACCTTCGCCCCGTACATCACGGTCAATCAGGCGTCGCTGGTCAAGATCGAGGACGACATCCCCCTCCAGACGGCTGCGCTGCTCGGTTGCGGTGTGGCGACCGGCTGGGGTTCGGCCGTCGAGATCGGCGGCACCCACGCCGGTGACACCGTGGTGGTCGTGGGCATCGGTGGTGTCGGTATCAACTCGGTGCAGGGTGCCGCGGCGGCCGGTGCGCGCAACGTCATCGCCGTCGATCCGGTGCCGTTCAAGTTGCAGATGGCCGAAAAGCTGGGTGCGACACACACGTTCCCGTCGATGGAGGCGGCGCTCGAGGCGATCGGTGACATCACCTGGGGCAAGATGGCCAATACGACCATCCTCACGGTGGGTGAGATCGACGGGTCGATGATCGCCCCGGCTCTGGCGCTCACCGGCAAGGCGGGGCAGGTCGTCGTCGTGGGCATGGGCAACTTCGCCTCGATGGACGCTCAGATGAACCTCTTCGATCTCACCCTCATGCAGAAGCGCGTGCAGGGCGCCATCTTCGGCGGTGCGAGCCCCCGCACGCAGGTCCCGGCGCTCCTGAACGAGTACCGGGCCGGCAAGCTCAACCTCGACGACCTGGTGACCAACACCTACCGACTCGACCAGATCAACGAGGCCTACGACGACATGCTGGCGGGTAACAACATCCGCGGCATGATCGTCTACGGCGACGACGACTACTGAGCCTGACCGTTCAGCGACGCCAGGTCACCGTCCGGTGGCCTGGCGTCGCTGGTTCACCAGCAGATTGAGGAAGCGCACGCCCAGGCCGAGGAGCAGCAGGGTGCTCGCCATCTGGATCGACACCGCGACGCGCGCACCCTGCGAATCCGGCGCGATGTCGCCGAAACCCGTCGTGGTGAACACGGTGAGGCAGAAGTACAGGGCGTCGATCCGGGTGAGCGACGCGTTGAAACTGCCGGGATCGTATTCGGAGAACAGGAAGTACGTCGTCGCGAACGCGACGATGTAGAACCCGGCCAGCGCCACCAGCATCTCCATCGCGGTCGCGACGGGCCGGTCGGAGCCGGCGAACTTGCGGACCTCCCAGACACAGAACGCGATCAGCAGCGCGGCCCCGACTACGAGGCCGAGATAGTTCAGGTCGCTCTCTTTGTCGATGGGCAGCAGGAAGTATCCGGCGAGCAGGACGACGGCGGCTCCGATCGGTCGCAGCAGGGCGACCGTGAGTTCGCGTCCCCGGACCAAACCCAGTGATGCGGCCGTACCCGGCGGACCCTCGTCGCGCGGACCGGGTCCGCCGGGCACGTCGTTCACCAGATCCGCACGCGTTCGGCGGGGTCCAGGTACAGCGAGTCCCCGGGCTTGACGTCGAAGGCCTCGTAGAACGCGTCCATGTTGCGGACGACGCCGTTGCACCGGAACTCCGGCGGCGAATGCGGGTCGATCGAGAGGCGTCGGATGGCTTCGGCATCCCGGGTCTTGGTCCGCCAGATCTGCGCCCAGCTGTAGAACACGCGCTGTGTTCCGGTCAGGCCGTCGATGATCGGCGGTTGGGCCCCGCTCGCCTCGTTCGCGATCTGGTACGCGACGAGTCCGATCGACAACCCGCCGAGGTCACCGATGTTCTCACCGATGGTGAAGTCGCCGTTGACCTTGTGCTCGGGATCGAGTCCGGTCGGGGTGAACTCACCGTATTGGTCGATGAGTTTGCGTGTCCGCGAGGAGAACTCGGTCCGGTCGGTGTCGGTCCACCAGTCGACGAGGTTGCCGTCGCCGTCGTACTTCGCGCCCTGATCGTCGAATCCGTGCCCGATCTCGTGACCGATGACCGCGCCGATGCCGCCGTAGTTGACCGCGTCGTCGGCGTCGGGGTCGAAGAACGGCGGCTGCAGGATCGCGGCCGGGAACACGATCTCGTTCATGCCGGGGTTGTAGTAGGCGTTGACCGTCTGCGGCGTCATGAACCATTCGTCGTGGTCGACCGGTGAGCCGATCTTGGCGAACTCGCGGTCCTGCTCGAACGACGCGGACCGGGCGACGTTCCCGATGAGGTCGCCGCGGTCGACGCTCAACGAGCTGTAGTCGCGCCACTTGGCCGGGTAGCCGATCTTGGGGGTGAACTTGCCGAGCTTGACCAACGCCTTCTCCCGAGTCTCGGGAGTCATCCACGGTAGCTCGGAGATGTTGCGGCGGTAGGCCTCGACCAGGTTGGCGATCAGCTCGTCCATCCGTGCCTTGGCCTCGGGCGGGAAGTGCTTGGCCACATAGAGTTTGCCGACCGCGAATCCCATCGCGGCCTCGACGAACCCGACGCCCCGCTTCCACCGGTCGCGGTTGGCCTCCGCGCCGGTCAGGATGCGGCCGTAGAAGTCGAAGTTCTCGTCGACGAACGGTGCGGACAGGTACGACGCGGCCGAATGCACGAGACGCCAGGTCAGCCAGGTCTTCCACTCGTCGAGGGGGCGATCCGTGAGGAGGCCGGCGACGCCCGACAGGAACGACGGCTGCGCGACGACGACCTCGGCGAAGGTCGCGTCACCGCTGGTGCCGAGTCCGCCGAACCACTCCGAAAACGGGAAACCGTCTGCGGTGGTGCTCAACTCGTCGAGCGACATGAGGTTGTAGGTGAGCTCGGCATCGCGGCGTCGGACCACGTCCCAGTGCTGAGCCGCGATGGCGGTCTCGAGGTCGAGGACCGTCGCGGCCCGGGCGGCGGCGTCGTCGAATCCGGCGAGCGCGAACATGCGCTCGACGTGCGCGACGTACGCCGTCCTGGTGTCGGCGTGCTTGTCCTCCCGGTAGTAGGACTCGTCGGGAAGTCCGAGACCGGACTGCGTCAGGTGCACGAGGTATCGGTCTGACTGCTTCGCATCCGTGTCGACGTAGTAACCGAACAGGCCACCGGTGCCGTGGCGCTGTAACCGTCCGATCCGGCGGGCGAGCGCCTCGAGCGAGTCGATGGCCGCGATCTTCTCCAGTTCGCCGGTGATCGGGCCGATCCCGAGGGCCTCGATGTGGTCGGTGTCCATGAACGACGCGTACAGGTCGCCGATCTTCTGCTCGTCGGAACCGCTCTCCGGGTTCGACGAGGCGCAGTCGGTGATGATGTCGCGCACGTTCTCCTCGGAGTTGTCGCGCAGCACGTGGAATGCGCCGTCGACGGAACGGTCGTCGGGGATGACGTGCGACTCGAGCCACTTGCCGTTGACGTGAGCGAACAGGTCGTCCTGGACGCGGACGGAATCGTCGACCCACTCGAGGTCGAGTCCGGAGCTGAGGTCGGTATTCGATGCAGTCACGCGCTCCATCCTGTCACCGGATCGTCTATTCGTCAGCCGCCTCCGCCGTGGGCGAAATCGGAGAGTCCCTGGTCGTTGCCGGGCGAGAGCTTCGTGACGGCCTGGAGCGTCTCACCCCGCCCCCTGAGCCTGAATCCGTGGAAGGGGTTCAGGTGGGTGGGGTTGGGGCGCGTGATCGCCTGATTGTGTTGTGGGCGTGTGGTATTCGCTGACCTGTGTCAGCCTTTTCACTGGGGTTCCTTGG
>NZ_JAMBDT010000029.1:0-52690 GCF_025143765.1 Gordonia sp. p3-SID1431 | reverse complement strand
CCTGCCCGCACCCGACGCGCCGTTCCTGCCGGCCACGGTGTCCGACGGGGTGGCGGCCATGAGCGTGCTGACGGTCAACGCGAGCACCGGTGCGTCCTCGAAGGGGCGTGTGCTCTCGGCCGATCTGCAGTTCCCCGCGGCGATCCTGTCGCCGGAGGATGTCCGCGACATCGCACGACGGTGGACCGCGGAACTCGCCGACGTCGTCCGCCTCGTCACGGACGGCGTCGACGTCGGCCGCTCGCCGTCGGATGTCCCGGGCGCCGAGGTGACCCAGCATGACTTGGACGTCGTGGCGCAGCGGTTCCCCGGCGCGCAGGTCTGGGCCCTGTCGCCGCTGCAACGCGGGCTGTACTTCCAGTCCCAACTCGCGGGCGCCGATGAACTCGATGTGTATGTGACGCAAGCGGTTCTGCACCTCGAGGGTGAGGTCGACCTCGAGCTGCTGCGCACCGCGGTGGTCGCACTGCTCGATCACCACCGCACCCTCAAGTCGGGGTTCGTCCGGGTGCCCAGCGGGCACGTGGTCACCGTCGTGCCCGAGACGGTGCCGCTGCGCTGGCGCGTGCTCGACGTGCCGACCACCGCCGAGGTGGATGTCCGGGCTGCCGTCGACGAGGTGTCGGCGGCCGAGCGCACCGAACCGTTCGACCTCGCCGACCCGCCGCTGCTGCGAGCGGTGGTCGTGCGCCACGCACAGGGCACGAGCGTGGTCATCACCAACCATCACATCCTGTTCGACGGCTGGTCCGGGCCGCTCGTGTTGGCCGACCTGCTGGCGCTCTACGCGACGGGGACCCCGTTCACCGGTCAGGGAACGACCGAACGCACCGACTTCGCCGACTACCTGGCCCGCATCGCCGACACCGACCTCGACGCCGGTCTCGCGGCGTGGCGGCGGGTCCTCGAACCGGTCGAGGAGCCGACCCTGGTCGCCCCCGGACTCACCGGCCACGCCGTCGAGGATGCCGAGAACGACTCCGCGGCAGACCATCTGCCGCGCGAGCATCGCTGGGTCCTCGAACCCGACCTGGTCTCGGGGCTCGAGCGGACGGCGCGGCAATCCGGTTCGACGACGGCCACGGTGTTGCAGCTCGCCTGGGCGGTGCTGCTGTCCCGGCTGACCGACAACCGGGTGGTCACCTTCGGCGAGACCGTGTCCGGACGTCCCGCCGGACTCGACGGCGTCGAGTCGATGGTCGGCCTGTTCATCAACACGCTGCCCGCCGTCGTCGACGTCGACCCGGAGGCGACGATCGCCGAGGTCCTCGGCCGGTTGCAGTCGGACAAGACCGCCGTGCTCGATCACCAGCACATCGGCTTGCCCGAGATCCTCACCGCCGTCGGACGGCCACAGTTGTTCGACACCCTGACCGTGCACGAGTCCTATCCCGTCGACAACGACTCACTGGCCGGCGGTGCCGCCAGTGCGGCAGTGGGACTGGCGATCCGGGACGTCGAGGTCTCCGACGCCACGCACTACCCGCTCAACCTCGCGACCTCGCCGACCGCGTCGGGCATCGCGGTCCGCTTGACCTACCTTCCCGACGCCTTCGCCACCGACGAGATCGCCGTCTTCGCGCGGTCCCTCGAGCGCATCCTGCAGGCCATCGCGGGCGACGCACAGACCCGGATCGCCGACATCCCACCGATGTCGAAGGACGACGAGGCCCGCCTCGACACATGGTCGACCGGCCCGGAGCTGATCCCGTCCGGCACCCATGTCGCCGATCTCCTGCTCGAGCGCGTCGCCGCGTCGCCCGACGCGATCGCGGTGGAGAGTCCGGCCGGGGCCTCGACCCGCGCGCATTCGACCTATGCCGAATTGGGAAGCAGGGTGAGCGTTCTCGCCCGGCGGCTGGTGGGTCTGGGGGTCGGACCGGAGGTCGCGGTCGGCGTGTGCATCCCGCGGTCGACGGAGATGATCGTCGCCGTCCACGCGATTCTCGCCGCCGGTGGGCAATTCGTGCCGATGGACCCGGCCGCGCCGGCCGATCGCATCGACTATCTGGCGCGCACCGCCGATGTCGCGGCGGTGCTGATCGGCCCGGGACTGGTCCCGGCGGGCATCGAGGCCCTCGACCCCGGTGTGACCGTCGTGGCCGTCGACGACGACTCGGGCGCCGGTGAGCCGGCGTCGCTCTTCGCGCCGGCGGAGCGTTCGTCGGCAGTCGTCGGCGCGAATCCGGCCTACACCATCTTCACGTCGGGTTCGACCGGTCGTCCCAAGGGCGTCACGGTGAGTCACGAAACCCTGCGCGCCCATCTCGACTACGACTGCGGCGCCTACGATTTCGGACCCGACGACGTCTTCCTGCAGGTGTTGGAGCTCACCTTCGATCCGTCGGTCGGCGAGATCCTCCGCCCGCCGCTCTCGGGTGGCCGCCTGGTGGTCATGGAGCCGGGTGAGCATCGTGACCCGGTCGCCGTCCTGCGCTACCTCGCGGACTTCGGCGTGACGTCGGCGACGCTGGTGCCCTCGATGCTCGCCGTGCTCACCGAGGTCGCCGATCCCGAACAGCTGCGCGGTCTCTCACGGCTGCGCTACCTGCACACGGGCGGCGAGGCGCTCCCGCAGCGCGTCGCCGAGACGGTACGGGAGCTGATCCCGCACGCGCCGATCCACAACCAGTACGGACCGACCGAGGCGACCATCTACGCGACCGTCGCGCGGGTCGCGGGCGACTCGGTCTCCATCGGGCGGCCCGTCGCGAACACCACCGCGCTGGTGCTCGACCATCGATTGCGCCCGGTGGCACCAGGATTCACCGGCGAGCTGTACCTCGGCGGCATCCAGTTGGCACGCGGATACACCTCGCGGCCCGCGCTCACGGCCGAACGCTTCGTGCCGAACCCCTACGGCGTGCCGGGGTCTCGCCTGTACCGGACCGGTGACCTGGTCCGCTGGCGAGCCGACGGTGAGCTGGAATACCAGGGCCGCACGGACTTCCAGGTGAAGCTGCGTGGCCAGCGGATCGAGCTCGGCGAGATCGAGTCGGCCCTCACATCGGCGCCGGGCGTCGTGTACGCGGCGGCGGCCGTCGTCGAGACGCCGGCCGGGCAGCAACTCGTGGCCTACCTGACACCGGCGTCGGTGGACCTGGATGCGGTCAAACACGCGGTGGCGCAGGCGCTCCCGGAGTTCATGCGTCCCGGGATGTGGATGCTGCTCGACGAGATGCCGCTGAGTAGCGCGGGCAAGATCGTGCGACAGCAGTTGCCGGCGCCGACCGTCGACACCGCCGCGATCGTGCCGGTCGCCGGCCCGCGGGAAGCGGCGGCGGCGTCGGTCTTCGCCGAGCTGCTGTCGATGTCGCCGGAGAATGTCGGCGCCACCACGAACTTCTTCGACATCGGTGGCAACTCGCTGTCGGCGATGCGGGCGGCGGCCCGGCTCGGAGACGCTCTCGGTATCGATGTGACGGTGCGTGACGTCTTCGAGGCGCCGACGCCGCGCCTGCTGGCCGAACGCCTCGGCGACCGTACCGGCGGACTCCCGCCCATCGTCGCGGTGACGCCTCGTCCTGACCGGATTCCGTTGTCGTACGCCCAGCAGCGGATGTGGTTCATCAACCGTTTCGATCCGACGCTGGCGGCCTACAACATCCCGGCGGTGATGCGCCTGACCGGTGATCTCGATCCGGCCGCGCTCGGCGCCGCGATCGCCGATGTCGTCGCGCGCCATGACATCCTCCGCACCACCTATCCCGAGACCGGCGGTCAGCCGGTACAGCTGATCGCCCCGGTGGCCGACATCGCGACCCGGCTCGACCACGAGTTCGTGCCGACCGCAGCCGGGCGCGACGGGGGAGAGGTCGTACTGGCCGCGGTCACAACGGGATTCGACCTCGCCGTCGACTGGCCGGTGCGGACCAGGCTGATCGAGATCGGAACCGGTTCCGGGACATCCGAGTACATTCTCGCGGTGGTCCTGCACCACGTGGCGTCCGACGGCGAATCCCTCGGGCCGCTGGTCACCGATCTCACCGCCGCCTACCTGGCACGGGCCGCCGGTACAGAGCCGTCGTTCGAGCCACTGCCCGTCCAGTACGCCGATTACGCCATCTGGCAGCGCCGCGCCCTCGGCGATGTCGACGACGCGGCGTCGGTGATGGGTGCCCAGCTGGAGTACTGGAGCGCGCACCTGGCCGGGATGCCCGATCTCCTGGAACTCCCGACCGATCGGCCTCGCCCGGCGGTCGCGTCGCAGCGTGGCTCGCGCGTGTCCTTCACGATCCCGGCGGACGTCACCGCCCGGATCGACACCGTCGCCGACGAGTTCGGGGTCACCCCGTTCATGGTGCTGCACGCGGCGCTGGCGGTCCTGCTCGCCGACCTGTCGGGAACCGACGACGTGGCGATCGGCACGCCGATCGCCGGACGTGGTGCCGCGGTACTCGATCCGCTGGTCGGCATGTTCGTGAACACGCTCGTGCTGCGTACCGCCCACGCGGCCGGTGACACGTTCGTCGACGTCCTCGGTCGCGTCCGACGCACCGACCTCGATGCCATCGCCCATGCCGATCTGCCGTTCGAGACCCTCGTCGACCGGCTCAACCCGGTTCGTTCCGAGGCGTTCGCCCCGCTCACCCAGGTGTGGCTGACCCTGGACCAGGCGGTGGTCCCCGAGCTCGCCGGACAGTCGCTGTCGGCCGATCTCGGCGACATCTCGGTCAGCCCGCTCGACGCGGGCGAGGTGCCGGCGAAGGTCGATCTGCTGTTCTCAATCGCGAAGGCGGAGGCGGGCGAGACCTGGTCGGCGGCACTGCAATACGCCACCGATCTGTTCGCGGAATCCACCGCCACCGGCTTCACGGCCCGATTCGTCAACCTGCTCGGCGCGCTCACCGCGACCCCGAGCGCCCCGGTCGCCGCGGCGCCCATCCTGCTGGCCGGTGAGGCCGAGTCGCTGGTGCCGGTACACGGCGGCCAGGCCGCCGAGGCCGTGTTGCTGGGCGAGCTCTTCACCGAGGCCGGCACGCGGTACCGGCGTCGTACCGCGGTGGTCGACGCCTCCGGCGCTACGCTGTCGTACTCCGCGCTGCACGCCCGGTCCAACCGCCTGGCGCGCTGGCTGATCGGTCGCGGCGTCGGTGCGGAAACACTGGTGGCGCTTGCGATTCCCCGGTCCGTCGACCTGTTGGTCGCGATCTGGGCGGTCGCGAAGACCGGCGGCGGTTACGTTCCCATCGATCCGGATTACCCTGCCGAACGGGTCGCGACGATGGTGGAGGACTCCGGCGCCCGGATGGGGCTGTCGGTCCACGCCGTCGGCGCGTTGCCGGACGAGGGCTTCGAGTGGCTCCGCCTCGACGACGCCGCGGTGGCCGCCGAACTCGACGCCACGTCGGATGCACCGGTGGACCCGGCCGAGCAGACCGGTCCGGTCAGAACCGACAACGTCGCCTACGTCATCTACACCTCGGGGTCGACGGGACGCCCCAAGGGCGTCGCGGTGTCGCATTCGGGACTGCGCAACTTCGCCGTGGCGAAGTCGACGGCGCTGGGAACCGAGGACGGGGCGGTGGTCCTGGGATTCGCGTCCCCGAGCTTCGACGCCTCGGTGCTCGAGTACCTCCTCGCGACGGTCAACGGCGGCACGCTCGTCTACCGGCCGTCGACCGCGGTCGGCGGTACGGAGCTGCAGGAGTTCATGCAGCGACACGAGGTCGCCACGACCTTCCTCACGCCGTCGGTGCTGTCGACGCTCGACCCGGCCGCGCTGCCCAGCCTGCAGGCGGTCTCCGTCGGCGGCGAGGCCGTGCCGCAGTCGGTGATGGACGTCTGGGCGCCACACACCCGCATCCACAACGGATACGGCCCGACGGAGACGACGATCATGGTCGCGGTCTCCGAAGCGGCGGCGCCCGGCGACCCGGTCCGCCTCGGTGGTCCGCTGCCCGGCCTCGAGTTCCTCGTGCTCGACGCCCACCTGCGGCCGGTGCCGGTCGGTGTGGCGGGGGAGCTCTACGTCCTCGGCCCCGCACTCTCGCGCGGTTATCTCGACCAGCCCGGCCTGACCGCCGCGCGGTTCGTCGCCAGTCCGCTCGCCGGACCCGGACGCCGCATGTACCGGACCGGCGACGTCGTGCGCTGGCGCGAGTCACCGTCGGGCGACCTCACGCTCGAGTACTCCGGCCGCAGCGACGACCAGGTGAAGCTGCGCGGCCTGCGCATCGAACTCGGCGAGATCGAGGCGGTGCTGCGCTCGGCGCCCGAGGTGCGTTCCGCGGTCGTCGTCGGCATCGGCTCGTCGGGGACCCCGAGTTCGGTGGCGTCGAGCCTCGCCGCCTATGTCGTCGGTGACGGTGTAGAGGTGGACGCTCTTCGTGGTCTGCTGGCCGCGCAGCTGCCCGGACACATGGTGCCTGCCTCGATCACGGTGCTCGACGAGTTCCCGCTGACCCCGGTCGGCAAGCTGGACCGAGCGGCGCTGCCGGCTCCCGAGGTGGCTTCCGTCGAATTCGTCGCCCCGGCCACCCCGGTCGAGCAGGCGATCGCCGATGCCTACGCCGAGGTCCTCGGCGTCGAACAGATCGGTGCCACCGACAGCTTCTTCGACCTGGGCGGCAACTCCCTCTCGGCCACCCGGGTCGCGGCGACGCTGCGCGACCGCAACGGCTTCGACATCGAACTCGCGTGGTTGTTCAGCGATCCGACGGTGCGTGGCCTGGCCCGCCGACTGGCCGAGGACAACGCGGTGAGCAACGACGTGGTGATCAGCCTCCGCGGCGAGGGTTCGCGGCCGCCGCTGTTCTGCGTGCACCCGGCCGGCGGCCTGGCGTGGTTCTACGGCGGGCTGGCACCGCACCTGCGGGATCGGCCCATCTACGGACTCCAGGACCCGCATGTGGTGACCGGAGAGCCGAGCGTGACCGACGCGCGGGTGCTGGCGCGGCGCTATGTCGAGGAGATCCGGCGGGTCCAGCCGCATGGCCCCTACCATCTGCTCGGCTGGTCGGTCGGCGGCGTGATCGCCCACGCGATGGCCGTACACCTCGTCGAACTCGGGGAGCAGGTCGCCTACCTGGGGATCATGGACTCCCGCCCGGAGGACGAACCGGTGATCGTCCACGACGTCCCCCAGCACGGGGAGCCGGTCGAGGCGGCCGCGGCGGAGCCCGGGCCGGCGATCGAGCCGGACGCGTCCACCGTGGTCGACGTCCTCGGCGGCTGGCGGGATCTCTTCGATCTCGGCGACGACGTGCAGGCGTCCACCTCCGAGGAGGTCACCGCGATCATCCGGCAGCAGATCTCCGGCATGGGCCTGCTCGCGGAGGATCAGGTGGAACGCATCATGGACAGCTTCGAGTCCTCGACCCAGGTGGTCCTCGACTACCGGCCCGATGTCTTCGCCGGCGACGTACACGTGTTCACCGCGACCGAGGACAAGGACGACCCGTCGACCCTGGCCGCGGCCTGGCGGCCGTTCGTCACCGGCGCCGTCGACAACGTCGATGTGGCCACCCACCACCTCGGGATGGCGAACGCCGACGCGCTCGCGGTCGTCGGCCCCGCGCTCGATGCCCAGCTGTCGCAGGTCGACGGCCTCGGCGAGCGGACACCGGAATGAGGGGATTTGCGTGACATCATCGACCTGACCTCGCGTGAATCCGGGCGGCGAGCCACTACGTTCGACAACAACAAAGCAGGCGGGTGACGACAGTCGCCGTGCCGATGGAGAAAGGACACCCATGACGAACCCATTCGACGACGAGGACGGCCGCTTCTACGTGCTCGTGAACGACGAGAACCAGCACTCGCTGTGGCCGACGTTCGCCGACATCCCCGCCGGGTGGACCAAGGTCTTCGGCGAGGACAGCCGCGCCGCGTGCCTGGAGTACGTGGAGCAGAACTGGACCGACCTCCGGCCCAAGAGCCTCATCGAGGCGATGGAGGCGGACAAGAGCGGCGACGCCTGAGTCGGTGACGGGCCCCGACACTCGCGATTGCGAAAGTCGGTCGTGCTCGAATGTCGGGACAGTTGCACGTGGATAACAGGTAAAGAATCAACCCAGTGGTGACCTGTCGCAACTGCAGTCACAGCCGTAACATCGGATTGCAGCACAGTTACCGAAATTGTTGTGGAATATCCCACACATGTTGAGTCAGTGTTCTACTAGTTGAATGAGGTAGGGCACACTTGGTTGAAGGATCGCATGAGTACCAACGTCAGGGGAGGCGGGGACACAGCGATCGACGCTCCACGGGCGGGAAGGCAGTAATCATGGACCAGCTACTACTGGATGACATCCAGACACGAGGGGCGATCACGCCCCACCTGACCGCTGTTCGGCTGGGCGATGACGCTCTCACCTACGGTGAACTCGCCGATCGCGTCGAGGACTACGGCAGCGTGCTGGCCGAGTACGGTATGTCGCCGACCTCGGCGTTCTACGCCGCCCTGATGCACTGTATGCCGTCTCTCGTGGACATCGACCCGGTCGATTCCCGGTTGCAGGTCATCGGCGAGATCCAGGCCTGGCTCGGCCGCGAGCGCGGCGAGGTCGCCTCGGTCCGGCCCCGACTCCGCGCGGTCAGCTAGAGACCCGCACCGACATACCCGACGAGACCCGCCGACAGGCGGGTCTCGTTGTTTCTGCGGTCGTGCGACCGTGGCGGCGACAAGCGTGGCGGCGACAGGCCTCGAAGAATGCGCCCGCGGCTACAGTCCGGCGAGGAGCAGAACGAGGAAGAGGATCGGGCCGCCCACGATCACGCTGCCGGCGCCGGTCACGATGCCCGTGATCGCGCGACCGGTGCCCTTGCGCTCCGCGGGGGCGCGTCGAACCTGCCTGACTCCGACCGCGCCGGCGACGACGGCGATCAGCCCGAGGATCGCGCCCAGTCCCAGCAGGAGGGTCAGGGGTATGGAGATCAGCCCGGTGGTCAGCGCCAGCGAGGCTGCCGGAGCGACGGAACGGCCGCCGACGGGCCTGGTCAGGTACGGAGCCGGACGCGCCGGAAAGGTCCGCGCGGGCAGCGGCATCGCGGCAAGGGGTGCCCGACCGGCGTTCTCCAGGTCCCAGAAGTCGCCCACCGGCGGCAATGCGGCGTGCTCTCGTGCCGGCAGCCGGTCGGCGTTGCGCGTCACCATCCGCGGTGACGATTCCGCCGCGGGCTCGACTTTGGTCGGCAGCTTCGGCGACGCGGGTACCGCAACGTGCAGGTCGACCCGCGTGCCGGTCGGTTCGGCCGCAGCCGGCAACTCGGTGTCGTCGAGATCGTTGACGAGCGGCCACCGCGCGTGCCGCTGGGTCACCGGCGGAGCGAACGGTTGGGTGGGTTGATCGGTACGCACGTACACCTCCTCGCCGCCCGGCTCCGGGTCGGAACCGCACCCGTCCGAGTGTAGGCGAGGAGGCGACGTACGCCGTGGGTCTAGTTGCCCTCTTGCTGGCCGCTGCCCATGCTGATCAGCTGCTGAATGGCGTCACCACTGAGCTTCCAGTCGCCGTCGACCTTGACGAAGCCGAGCTGGATGTCAACCGGCGTCGAGGAATGCGGGCTCTTCACCGCGACGGTCGCGGTGGCCTTGTCGCCGTCCTCGGTGACCTCTTTCACCGAGAACGCGTCCGGGGTGTATCCCGCGGCGGAGGCGCCCTTGGCGAAAGCCATCGCGGCCGGTTTGGTGGCGGGATTGGTGACGTCGATGACCTGGTCGAGCTCCTCGGAGGAAGTGTTCGGGTCGATGGCCTGGCGCAGGGTTTCCTGTGCGTCGTCATTGCTGAGCCCGGTGACCTCGTCGACCGCGTCGCTGGCGGCGGTCTCGACCTGGCTCGCCGCGGACTCGACGGCGGTGGACACCGCGCTCGTCGCCTCGTCGACGGTGTCGGTGGACTCCGAACAACCGGTGGCGACGAACAAAGCGGCCCCGGCGAGGGTGACGGCAGCGACGGACTTCCGGATCTTCATGCGACTCTCCTCGATGCAGTTGTCTATCCGCGGCGCTTCTCCGCAGTGAGCCAACACTAACTCACCGGCCACCGGAATTAATCGGACCGCGGTCCGGTTATGCTCGATGTAACCATCACAAGGAGGCGCGACATGCAGTTCGGACTCTTCAGCGTCAGTGACATCACCACCGACCCGACCACGGGCACGACGCCCACAGAACACGAGCGGATCAAGGCGATCGTGGAGATCGCCAAGAAGGCCGAGGACATCGGGCTCGACGTGTTCGCGCTCGGTGAGCACCACAACGAGCCCTTCTTCTCGTCGTCGCCCACCACGACCCTGGCCTACATCGCGGCGCAGACCGAGCGCCTGCAGCTGAGTACCGCGACCACGCTGATCACGACCAACGACCCGGTCAAGATCGCCGAGGACTTCGCGATGCTGCAGCATCTGGCCGACGGGCGCGTCGACCTGATGCTCGGGCGCGGCAACACCGGTCCGGTCTATCCGTGGTTCGGCCAGGACATCCGGCAGGGGATCCCGCTGGCGATCGAGAACTACCACCTCCTGCATCGGTTGTGGACCGAGCACGTGGTGGATTGGGAAGGACAGTTCCGGACCCCGCTGACGTCCTTCACCTCGACGCCCCGCCCGCTCGACGACGTGGCACCGTTCGTCTGGCACGGTTCGATCCGCAGTCCCGAGATCGCCGAGCAGGCCGCCTACTACGGGGACGGGTTCTTCGCGAACAACATCTTCTGGCCCAACGAGCACTTCCAGCGGCTGATCAACTTCTACCGCGAACGGTACGAGCACTACGGCCACGGCAAGGCCCACCAGGCCATCGTCGGGCTCGGCGGACAGTTCTTCATCCGGCCGAAGTCGCAGGACGCGGTGCGCGAGTTCCGCCCGTACTTCGACAACGCGCCGGTGTACGGACACGGTCCGTCGCTCGAGGACTTCACCTCGCAGACGCCGCTGACCGTCGGCAGCCCGGCCGAGTTCGTCGACAAGACGTTGACCTTCCGGGAGACCTTCGGCGACTACCAGCGTCAGCTGTTCCTCGTTGATCATGCGGGACTGCCGCTCAAGACCGTGCTGGAGCAGCTCGACCTGCTGGGCGAGGTGCTACCGGACCTGCGCGCCGGGTTTGCGGAGGGACGTCCCGACGACGTTCCCGACGCGCCGACGCACGCCTCGCTCGTCGCCGCCCGCCAGGAAGCCGATCAGGATGTGGAGGTGTCCTCGTGACCGCCCTGCGGATCGTCGCGGTGAATGCCGGTCTCTCCGAACCGTCGTCGACGCGACTGCTCGTCGACCGGATGGTCGCCGCCGTCACCGAAGGACTCGGGGCGGGCCGCGCGGACGTCGAGATCGTCGACCTGCGTGACCTCGCCGCCGACCTGGGGCAGGCGATGACGGTCGGCTTCGCCTCGGGCCGGGCGCGCGCGGCACTCGACGCGGTCGAGGGGGCCGATGCCCTGATCGTGGCGACCCCGGTCTTCAACGCGTCGTACAGCGGCCTGTTCAAGATGTTCTTCGATCTCGTCGACATCGACGCCATGTCGGGCAAACCGGTGCTGATCGGCGCGACCGGCGGCAGTCCGCGCCACTCGATGGTGCTCGACCACGCGCTGCGACCGTTGTTCGCCTACCTACGTGCCGTCGTCCTGCCGACCGGCGTCTACGCCGCGTCGGCGGACTGGGCGGGCGCCGGTGGGGACACCGCGTCGTTGAACGACCGGATCGGCCGTGCCGCAGCTGAACTCGTCTCGCTCCTCGGACCGAGGGGTGGCACGGGCCCGGGGAGTGCCGCCGGCGACGGGGAACCGCCGCGCGCGGCCGTGGCCGACGGCAGGCAGCAGGCGGTCGAGGCCGCGGGGATCGCAAACTTCGCGAGGTTGCTCGGAACGGCGTGATGCGCCCTCACTCGGGGGCGGCGCGCCCCGGGGTGTTGACCCGGGCGCGCAGCCGTGAGTGCGGCAGCGGCGGCGCGGGCAGGTGCTGCGTCGAACCGACGTAACCCTGCACCTGCCCGAAGCGTTCGCTGCGCGCCTCCCACTGGTCCCGGAAGCCGACGATGTCGTCGTGTGTGCGCCCGATGAAGTTCCACCACATGACGATGTCCTCCGCCAGCGGTGCGCCGCCCAGGAGGATCACCCGGGCGTCGGTCTCGGCGACGTTGGTGAGCGTGATCCGCCTAGCGCCCAACCCGATGTAGCCCAACTCGGTGCGGGCCAGCGGTGCGGCATCGGCGCCGGCGACCTCTACGGTTCCGGTGTCGACAAGAATGCCGTGCTCGTGTTCGGGATCGACGTCGATGTCGACGGCGGCGCCGGGTTCGAAGTCGAGCTGGGCGCCGGTCAACGGCGTGAACGTGTGCACCGGCGAGCGGGTGCCGAACAGTTCGCCGAGAAAGACCTTGGCGGTGACCCCGTCCAGGTCGAGAGCATCGGGCCGGTGGTGTGCGAAGTCGCGTGCGGTGTCGGCATTCTCGGCCGGCAGCGCGACCCACAGCTGTACCCCGTGCAGGGTGGTGGTGTCGGGTGTGGAGACCTCGGTGTGTGCGATGCCGTGCCCGGCGGTCATGAGGTTGATCTCGCCGGGGCGGACCATCGCGTGGTTGCCCATCGTGTCCCGGTGCTCGACCTCGCCGGTGAACAGCCAGCTGACCGTCTGGAGTCCGGTGTGCGGGTGTGGAGGCACGTCCATCCCGCCGCTGCTCGCGACGTCATCGGGGCCGTAGTGGTCGATGAAACACCAGGCTCCGATCAGCGAACGTGACCGCTGCGGGAGGGTCCGGTGCACCGTCATCGCGCGTGGGCCGCCGAGCGGTACGTCGCGCGCGGTCAGGACGTCCATGTGGAGGAGGCCCGGGCCCGCGGCGACGCCGGCATCGGCATGGCACTCGACCTCGATCGGGTCCGTCTCGAGATTGCTCATGGAACCATTGTCCGCGACGACGGCACGGACGTCCGCGAACCCGGCGGAGATCGCGGTCAGACCAGCGTGGGGTTCTCGAAACGCATCGTGATCCGATCGACCGAGCTCGACATCAGGGCGTGCCGCCCCAACTGCAGGGATCGGAGTTCGTCGGCGATGGGGTGGTCGCCGAGGGTCAGGCGCGCGCCACCGATGCGGGTGCGGGTCCCGGTGGTCGAGGTGAGCCGCCACGGTGTCATCCGCGTGATCCCGTCGAGCTGCGAATAGGCGTGCAGCACGGTGTCGGCGGTGGAGTCCGGGACCTTGAGTCCCGGCTTCACACTCAGGTCGGCCACGAGTGCGCCGTCGGCCACGAGGCGGCCGCGTCTGGTGGCGGAGGAGTGATCGACCTCGAACTCGGCGAGTGTCTTCGGGAATCCCCAGATGCCGCGCCCGGCGGCCAGGGTGAAGTCGCCGTCGACGGGGAGCCGGTGCACCAGCGCACGCGCGTCCCCCTTCAGCAGGGAGCGCAATGCCCGGATCGGTGAGGCGGGTGGGGTGGTCGGATCCTCGACGAGGAAGCACACGCCGAACTCGTTGTACGGTCCGAGGTCGCCGTCGACGTAGTCGACGAACACGAGCATGCACATGGTGCGACCCGGTCGGATGCGCAACGGGCGAAGCGTCCCGGGCTGTGCCGATTCGGCGTCGATGGCCCGTGCCACGGCCCGGGTGTCGGCGGTGAAACCGGCGACGAAGCACCGTGCGTGCCGGATCTCGACCGGCATGGTCACCGGGGTGCCGAGTACATCGTGCGTCGAAGGTGCGCTCACCTGTTCTGCTCCTGCGTGTCGGGTCGGGTCTGGTCGGGGGGGGGCTGGTCGGTTTGTCGCCGGCTGGCGCCGGCACGATCACCCTTTTAGAACATGTTCTAGTCTTGCATGCCTTCGCTCCCGGCGGGACCCATCCGGGTGGTGTCCCCAAGAATGTGGACACGCCAGCGGTCAGATCGGGACCAGTTGATGCAGTTTCGCGCTCCGACGGGTGATATGTCCGACTCGGCACGTAGCTTTGGTCGAGGTTTCAGTAACGTGAAGCTGAGTAAAGGCTGAGAGTCTCGCATGTGCCTCGTGGGGGTGTTGGTGAACGACGAGCAGACGACCTTGATCGACGAGGATTCGTCGGAGGGTCATGCAGCGATCCGGGTTGGAATGGTCGACGACCATCGGTCCCCGATCTGGGGAATCGAACGAGTGTTGGACCCAGTTTCGGACATCTCGTTGGTCTGCTCGGCGACGACGGTTGCCGGCGTGCTCAGTGTCATGCAGCTCGACGTGGTCCTGCTGGACCTCCGTCTCGACGACGGAACCACGCCTCGCGAGAACGTCAACGCATTGTCGGCGGCCGGAGTGGCCACCGTCGTGTACACCTCTGGAGAGCATCCGGCGCTGTTGAGATCGGCGGCGCGCGCCGGAGCGCTCGGCGTGGTGCTCAAGTCGGCGGACGAGTCGGTCATCATCGACGCCATCCGGGCGGCCGCCGACGGCCGGGCGGTCCTCACCACAGAATGGGCTGCCGCCATAGACGGCGACCCCGAACTGGCGACTGTCGACCTGTCGCCTCAGTTGCAGAAAGTGTTGGCGCTGTACGCGTCCGGCGAGACGTCGGCCCGAGTCGGGGCTGCTCTCGGGGTCTCCGCGGAGACGGTCAACGAGTACCTCAAGCGAATTCGCCAGAAATATGCGGACGCCGGGCGGCCGACGCGCACCAAGGTGGATCTCTTCAAGCGTGCCGTCGAAGACGGATGGCTCCCGGTGCCGCAGCGGTACCGGCACGAGGGACGGTCAACACCTGACGGGGCCTGGGGGCGAACGAAACATGGCTGACGGCATGGCAGCGGGAGTCGAGTCCCCATTTCTGGGTCTACCGACAGTTACTACGCCGTCTTAACGTTGGAACAGATTGATTTGGGGCGTCGGGGACACACGAGATAGCGCCGGTCTGAACAGGGGATGGGAACAATGACGGTCACTTCAGATATCTTCCGAGCCAGGACGGCGGCCGCACCGCGGCACGGAGTCGTGCCACGGCAACGTTCCAAGCCGGTTGATTACCTGGTTCCCGTCGAGCGCTCAGCGGCAGTGACACGTCCGAGTCTGTCGGACCGGGAGGTCGAGGTTCTGCTCGCCTGGCTAGCCGCCGAGTCCAAAGAAGATGCCGCCGCACGACTCTTCATCTCGGCGTCCACGGTGAGCACGCACCTTGCGCGCATCCGGGCGAAGTACACCGCGGTCGGGCGAAGTGCGCCGACGAAAACCCACCTTTTCGCGCGAGCACTCCAGGACGGTTACACCGGTCTCGACCAGTGGTGAGGCCTGGCCCTCGAATACTGAGCGCTCAGCGCAGGTCGCGTTCGATACGCGGCCAGGTCCGGTACAGGTCGTCCTGCCAGTAACCCCATGAGTGGGTGCCGGTCGGGCGGAAGTTCACCTCGACCGGGACGTCGAGCGCACGCATACGCTCGACCATCTGCCGGGTGCAGATGTCGATGGCGACCTCGATCCCGCCGCCCACGATCGCCTGGTTCGCCAGCGTGAAACCGTCGCCCGCGATACTCGGGTCGGTCAGCTGCTCGTGGACACCCGGTGCTCCCGTCCCGGTCGTCATGTAGACCTTGCTGCCGCGCAGTTTCGCCGCGTTCAGGTACGGATCGTTGGCTCGCCAGCCGGGACCGTCGAGCGGGCCCCACATGTTGGTCATGTCCGCTTGACCGCGGTCCTCGACGACCAATCGGATGTACTGCTGGCCGGCCGGGTCGCTGGTCCGAGCGCACCCGCTGAAGGCGGCGACGGATCGGTACAACCCGGGGGCGGCGATGGCGAGATTGAGCACCGAGGTCCCCGCCATCGAGATCCCCGCGATCGCGTTGACGCCGGTGGTGTCGAACTCGTCGTCGATCAGGGGCGGCAGTTCCTTCGTGAGGAAGGTCTGCCATTTGTTGCGGCCGAGAGCGGGATCGTCGCGCTGCCAGTCGGTGTAGTACGAGTAGGCGCCACCGATCGGGGTGACGACATAAGCGTGCCGGTCGGCGAAGTACCGCTTGTAGGTGGTCCGTGCGTCCCAGGTCGCGGAGTCCTCCCCGCCACCGGCGCCGTTGAGTAGGTACAGGGTGGGTGCCGGCCGGGTCCGATCCCGTGGCGTGAGCACCGTGACCGGGACCGTGCGGTTCATCGAGGCGGAGTGGACGAGCAGCGTCACCTGCTGCGGGTCATCGGTGTAGGAGTCGACGACGCGGGAACCGTCGGGGGACGACGGGGTGGCGGCCGCCGGCGCCCCGGGAGCGGTCGCGAGGCCCGCGATGACCGCACCCACCGTCAGCAACCCGGCGAGGACTCGCCACCCGCCGAGATGTCGCTGCCGCTGTTCCCGACGACCGATTCCGTTCACATCGCACCTACTCGTTCTCGAGATCCCGTCGGATCGGACGCGCCGACGTGCCGGCCCCACAGTCTATGGATCGCCCGCACACAAAAGAACGATACGAGCGGAGATCGCCAGGGCTGTCACCCGAAGGATCGAATTCTCGCCGGCCTAGAGGGCGACCTGGGCGAGGATCGGTGTCGTCGGCTGCGGCGAACCGCCGGCCGGTTCGATGGTGACCGCGAGCACGCTCGACCCACGCACGTCGTCCACCACCACCGGGGCGGTGTCGTCCCCGGGGATCAGTCCGGCCGACACCGGTTGCGGTGCGCCTCCCACCAGCCACAACTGGTAGGTGCTGTCGGCCGGGATCGGCGTGCGCAGGTCCCGCAGGAGCGCGACCGCCTGATCGGCTGACTCGGACGTCACCACCGCGATGGTGCCCCGGTCGTCGGCCAATGGCTCGACGCTCACGGACGCGTCCGCGGCCGTGAGTACCCCGAGCACCTCACGCTGGGAGTCGCTGAGCGCCGTCGACGAGGTGGACGACTCGGGGGCGGTGGTGCGACCGATGAGCACGCCTGCCCCGAGCGCCACGGCCACGGTCACCGCCGCGGCCGCCAGGATCGCCGTTGCGCGTGCCGGGCGCCGCGCGGTCCCACCCGATCGATGCTGTCCGTGGCGCGAGTCGCGGGGCCGCAATTCGACCGGCGGCGGTGGCGGCGCGAGGTCGCTCTCGCCGGATCGGCCCGTTCCCGCGGGTGCGACCGGCGGGACGGGATCGACCGCGGCGGCCGGGTTCTGCGGACCCGGCTCGATGCCCGAGGGTACGTAGGCCTCCGGGGTCAGCGCCGCACCCTCGAAGACGTGCTGCAGCACCCGGTCCCGGAGTTCGGGCGGTGCGTCGAGCGCATAGGTCGTCGCGAAACCCGCCATGGCCGCCTGGATGTCGGCGATCTGGGCGTCGTGTTCGGCCCGCTCGTGCGGTGGGAGTGCGGCGAGTTCTGACTCGACGCGTCTGGTCTCGTCGGGGGTCAGCGCGCCGACGGCGAACAATTCGACGTGGTCGTCGAGCCAGGTGGCCCCGCGGTCCCCGGTCGTATCGGATGTGGTCATTGTGGGATCAGGCGTCCTCGTGCGTCCTTAGGCAGGTTCTCAACCGACGCAGGCCATCTCGAATCCGAGATTTGATGGTGGGCAAGGGGGTATCGGTGTGCCGGGCGACCTCGGGATAGGTCAGGCCCCCGAAATACGACATCTCGATGCAGCTCCGTTGCAGTTCCGTGAGCGTGCCGAGACATGTTCGTAGCGTACGCGCCTCGTCGGTCTGCACAACGACCTCGAGCGGTATGTTGCGCGGGGTCTCCACCGACACCGCGCCGTACTGCGACATCCGCTGTTGCTGCAGTTCTTCGGATCGCACGCGGTCGACGGCGCGGCGGTGTGCGATGGTCATCATCCAGGTGATGACCGAACCGCGTCCGGGCTGATATTCGCCGGCCTTCTGCCAGTACTGCAGGTAGGCCTCCTGCACGATCTCCTCGGCGTACTGCCGGTCGCGCACGACCCGGAACGCGAGTCCGTAGATCCGTGAACTCGTGCGGTCGTACAGTGTGGAGAACGCGGCCCGATCGCCCGTTGCGGCTGCGGCCAGCAACTCTCGCAGCAACTGTGCTTCGCCCCCGCGTCCGTGGTGCGCGTCGGCGGCCGCGCTGCCATCGTCCGGTGTCACCGCTCCACAGTAACGAACACATCGGGATTCCTCGGCGGATCGTTGATCGCGGATCTGTCGATCGCGAATGGATGGGTCACTGACGTGTAGATCAACGATTCGCGGCCCGGCGGTACAGGATGAGCGACGCAGGTATGCACACCGCCAGGATGACCAGCGCCGATCCCACCGAGTAACCGACCGCGTGGTCGGCGACCCAGCCGGTGGCCTCCGGGAAGGTCGGTGGCGCCTCGTTGCCGAAGAGCTGCCGGGACGCGGTCGCCACTGCCGTCACCGGATTCCACTCGGCGATCGCGCGCAGCGGACCCGGCAGGCTCTGGGCGGAGATGAACGCGCTCGACAGGAACGTGACCGGGAACATCCACAAGAACCCGATGCTCTGTGCGGCTTCGACATTCGGCGCGGCGAGACCGGTCACCGCACCCACCCACGCCATGGCGAGCGCGAACAGTCCGATGATGCCGAAGGCGAGGGCGGCGTCGCCGGCACTGCCCTGGACCCGCCAGCCGATGGCGAGCCCGCACGCGACCATCACCGCGAGGCCGACGACGCCCAGGAGCATGTCCGAGGTGACACGGCCGCTGATGACGCCCAACCGGGACATCGGTAGCGACCGCAGCCGGTCGACGATGCCGTCGGAGGTGTCGTTGGCCAGACCGACCGTGGTGAAGGCCGCGTTGAAGACGACGGTCTGCGTGAAGATGCCGGCCATCAGGAATTCCCGGTAGGAACCCCCGCCGAAGGTCGCGCCGAAGACGTAGGCGAACAGGAAGACGAACATCAGCGGCTGGATGGTGGCACTGATCAGCAGGGTGGGAATTCGCTTGACGGTGAGCAGGTTTCGCTCGACCAGCACTGCGGTGTCAGTGAGCATGGAGTCGATCCGTTCGGGTCGTCGGGGCGTGGGAGAGATCGGGATCGGCGTCGGCCACCGTCGGGATCACGGTGGTCTCGGCATCGGCGGTGGCCGATGTTTCGCCGTGGTCACTGCCGCCATCGTTGTCCGGCGTGTCCCGCTCCGTGAGGGCCAGGAACACATCGTCGAGGGTCGGCGTGGCGACGGTGGCGTCGACGACGACGATGCCGGCGGCGTCGAGCGCCCGGACGGCGGCGACCGCGCTGCGGCTCCCGTCGCTGACCGGCAGGGACCACCGTGAGTTGTCGGTGTGTGCCGGGTCGGGGCGATCCGACTCGTCGAGCCGTTCGGGCATGCCGAGTCCGACCTCGGCGAGGGTCGTGGCGACCAGCTCGTCGTGAGCGGTCCCGTCCGAACGCACCTCGATGGTGAGGATCGACGCACCGGTGGAGGCCTTGAGGTCGGCGGCACTGCCCTGGGCCCGGATCGTCCCGTGGTCGATGACGGTGATCTCGTCGGCCAGGGCGTCGGCCTCCTCCAGGTACTGCGTCGTGAGCAGGACCGTCGCGCCGTTCGCGACCTGTTCGGTGATGACCTCCCACATCTGGCGTCGCCCACGGGGATCCAGCCCGGTCGTCGGTTCGTCGAGGATGACCAGGGACGGTCGGTTGATCAGGGCGCCGGCGAGATCGAGCCGCCGGCGCATGCCGCCGGAGTAGGTACGCATCGGGCGGTCGGCGGCGTCCTGCAGGGCGAGGTCGGCGATCAGTTCGCGCGCCCGTGCCGAGGCCTCGCCCCGGGAGAGTCCGTACAGCTGACCGACCATCCGCAGGTTCTCGAAACCGGTCAGGTTCCCGTCGACGGCGGCGTACTGCCCGGACACGCCGATGATCTTGCGGGCTGCGCCGGGATTGGCGAGGGCGTCGACGCCGTCGACCACGACGCTGCCCTCGTCGGGCTTCATCAGCGTCGCCACCGCGCGGACGGTGGTGGTCTTGCCGGCTCCGTTGGGGCCGAGCAGCGCGTGCACGGTGCCGGCGGGCACGGTCAGGTCCAGGCCGTTGAGGGCATGGACGCGGCGACCCCGGCCGAACAGCCCGGTGCGGAACGTCTTTCGCAGGCCGCGCAGCTCGAGGGCGTTGCGGGCGGGGGAGACGCCATCGGTGGATGTCGCGCCGGGAGTCGTGACCGGACCGGACGGCGACGCCGTGGTCCCCGGAGTGGTTTCGGCCGACGTGGTGTCAGCCATACTGTGCCGCCCCATGTGTGACCTCCCTTTCACTGTTCTGCGAACGTTCCATCGCGCGGATCAGGCTGGCGGGCCGCATGTCTCGCCAGTTCTCCTCGACGTACTCGAGGCACTCGTCGTGACCCGACGGACCGAACACGACGGTCCAACCGTCGGGGACGGGGGCGAAGTCCGGCCACAAGGAATGCTGGTTCTCGTGATTGACGAGGACGCGGAAGGTCCCCTCGGTGTCGTCGAACGGGTTCGTCATGATTCCTCCTCCTGTGCTGCGATTCCCGGTGTGCCCGGGTCCGATTCGATCGGGCCTGATTCGATTGCGGTCAGCCACTCGGAGACGTTCTCCGGCAGCAACATGCGTGCGTGGGTGCTGGTCGCCTGGACCTCGACGACGCGACCGGTGACCTTGCTGCGCCAGTCGGTGACCGCCGGCGGGCCGTCGTGCGCGTCCACGGTCGCGGTGACGAAGGTGAGGTCGCCGTCGAAGACCCGGGGTCGCCAGTTCCGGGCGAGTGGGGACGCGTGGCGGAACACCTCGTGCACGGTCGTGAGCGTCTCCTCGGACAAGCCACCGAGCGCGCCGCCCGCCGCGGAGATGACGCGGAACGCGTCCGCGACCGAGGGCTCGGTGCCCTCCTCGCCACCGTCGGGGACGTCGAGTCCGAACTCGCGCATGAGTTCTGCGATCGACGCCTCGGTGTCGAGGTCGGGCCGTTCGGCGACGACGTAACTGTCGAGCACGACGAGTTGCTCGACGGTCTCGCCGGCCTCCTGGAGTTGCACGGCCATCTCGTGGGCGATCAACCCGCCCAGCGACCACCCGAGCAGGTGGTACGGCCCCTCCGGTGACACCGTGCGCAGCTTTGCCACGTACACCTGGGCGAGGTCGGCGATCGTCTGCGGGCACGGATCACCGGCGAACGCCGGGTGCTGTAGGCCGTAGACCGCGCGGTCGGCAGGCAGGTGGGGCAGCAGGGAGGTGAAGCTCCAGGACAGTCCGATCGCCGGGTGGACCACGAAGAGCGGTGCGGGAGCATCGCTTCCGGCGTCGCTGCTGGTGCGGCGCAACGGCAGGAGGGTGTCGAGACCGGAGGCCGACGGTCCGGTGTCCCCGTCGGAGTGTGCCCCGCCGTCGAGCAGCTCGGCGAGTTCGGCGGGACTCGGGGCCCCGAACAGCGATTGCGCCGCCAGGTGCTGTCCGGTGAGCTCGCTCAGCTTGCCGGTCACGGCGGTGGCCATCAGGGAGTTGCCACCCAGGTCGAAGAATCCGTCGTCGGCACCGATGGCATCGAGGTCGACCTCGAGCACCTCCGCGAAGACGCGGGCGATGGTCGTCTCGGTCCCGGGGGCCGGCGCTCGGCCCGAGGCGGAGACGGCCGGGGTCGGCAGCGCCGCGCGGTCGAGTTTGCCGGTGGGGGTCAGCGGAATATTCTCGAGCACGGAGACGGACACCGGCACCATGTGCCGCGGCAGCCGTCGTCCCACCCGGCGCCGCAGGTCGGCGGGATCGGGTTCGTGCCCGCGCGTCGCGGTCACGTAGCTGCGCAGGATCGCCTGGGCCCCGGTGCCGTCTACGAGTGTCACGGCGAAGTCGACGTCGGGTTTGGCGGCGAGCGCGTCGTCGATCTCACCCAGTTCGATGCGGAATCCGCGGACCTGCACCTGGGAATCGCTGCGGCCGACGTAGACGAGCTGCCCGTCGCCGGTCCAGCGGACCAGGTCGCCGGTGCGGTACATCCGTTGGCCGGCGAACCTGGGCCCGGTGACCATCGGAGCCGGGACGAACCGGACCGCGGTGAGGCCGGGCCGACGGTGATAACCGCGCGTGAGCTGCACGCCGGTCAGGTACAGGTCGCCGGTGACGCCGGGCGGCACCGGATGCAGCCGATCGTCGAGGACGAGCGCGCCGACGCCGTTGTTCGGCGTGCCGATCGTCAGCGGCGTGTTCGGGGTCAGCGACCGGCTGCCGGTCGTGATGATCGTCGTCTCGGTGGGTCCGTAGACGTTGATCATCGTGCGACCGGGCGACCAGCGCCGCACGAGGTCGGTTCCGTAGGCCTCGCCACCGACCGCGAGTGCGCGCAGCGACGGCACGGCAGCGGGGTCCATGCTGGCCACCGCGGCGGGGGTGATGAACGCATGCGTCGCCTGGCGCGCCCTGATCACATCGCTGAGCGCGGTGCCGCCGTAGACGTGGGGTTCGACGATGGTCAGTGCCGACGAACCGGCCAGCGCGAGCAGCATCTCCAGCACCGAGGCATCGAAACTCGGTGAGGCGAAGTGCAACACGCGGGACGTGGGTCCGGGGGTCATCCGTTCCGCGAGTTCGTCGTGCACCGCGCGCAACCCGCTGTGCGGGACCAGGACGCCCTTGGGCTTACCGGTCGATCCCGACGTGTAGATGATGTACGCCAACTGATCCGGGCGGATCGTCGACGCCCGTTCGGCGTCGGTGATCGGCGCCGGCGAGGAGTGCTTCATGCGGGTCCGGGTCGACGCGGCGTCCAGGACGAGGGTCGGGACCTCGCTCCCGGCCGAGCTCTCCGCGATGCGTTCCCACGACGACGAGGTCGTCACGACCAGCTGCGCGCCGCTGTCGTCGAGCATGTGCGCGATGCGGTCGGCGGGATACTCGGGGTCGATGGGAACGTATGCGGCGCCGGCCTTCACGATCGCCCAGATCGCCACCAGGGAGTCGATGGAACGGCTGATCGCCATCGCGACCACAGGTTCGCGGGACGACCGGACGTCGGGACCCTCGGTCCCCGGCTCGTCGTCCGAGCGCGAGTAGGCCCCCACCCCGCGGCCCAGGAGGACCCGGGCCAGCCGGTTCGAGCGGGCGTCGAGTTCGGCGTAGGTGAGCGTCTCGGGGCCCTCGCCGTCCGCGGTGGGCTGCCCGATCGCGGCGAGCCCGTCGGGGTGCCGCCGCACCGCATCGGCGATCAGCACGTCCAACGTCGTCGGTGCGTTGCCGCGCGGTCCGAGAGCGGGGGTGCGCTCGGCCACCTCGAGGGGGTCGGTGATGCGGATGTCGCCGATCGCGCGTCCGGGGTCGCCGAGCATGCCGCGCAACACGCGCATGAGCCGCGTTCCCAGCATCTGGGCGTCGTCGTGGCCGTATCGCGCCGCGTCGTAGGTGATCTGGACCGCGGCGTCGGTGTCGGAGTCGGTCGCGCCCAGGCCGGTGACGGTGAACTGCAGGTCGAACTTGGCTGCGAGGGAGTCGAATTCGGCCACCTCGGCCATCAGGTCGTCGTCCATCGGAACGGCGGTCCCAGCGAGGGAATCCGCACCGCCCACCGGGGTCGGCGCGCCACCGGCGAAGTCGTGCACCGACAACGCCACCTGGAAGAGCGGGTGTCGACCGTGCGCGCGTTCGGGATTGAGCGCGGTCACGATGTCGTCGAAGGGCACCCCCCGGTGATCGAGGGCGTCGATGTCGGTGTCGCGGGTCCGGCGGACGAGTGCGGCGACGGTTTCCGCGCTGCGCAGGTGGCTGCGCAGCGGCACCATGTTGACGAACATGCCGACCACGCCGCTGTAGTCGCGGTCGACGCCGGTCATACCGGTGCGGTTGTCGACCGGACTGCCGATGACCAGGTCATCGCCGACGCCCAGACGGTGCAGCAGGATCGCCAGTGCGGTGTGCAGGACGGAGAACGGCGTCGTCGACTGTTCGCGGGCGAAGGCGGTCAGGCCCGCCCGGGTGTGTGCCGGGAGCGGCAGACTCACCGACCGGGCACCCGAACCGCGTCTGCCGCCGCCGACCGGTTCCACCGTGCTCTCGGCGGGCGCACCCGCTAGGTGCTCGGTCCAGAATCCCAGCTCGTCGGTCGCCGCGGGCGCCGTCGCACTCTCGACGGCGTGGTCGCGGTAGTCGAGAGCGGCCGCATCCCAGGTCTCGGCGCGGCCGGCGCGTCGTTCTCGGTAGGCCTGCGCCAGGTCGCCGACGAGGGTCGGCAAGGACGCGCCGTCGACGGCGATGTGATGCACGACGAGCAGGAGGATGTGCGTCGCGGTCTCGCCACGCGCACCGGGGTCCGCGACGACCGTGGCACGCAGCGGCGCCTCGGTGGTCGGGTCGATGGGCGTCGACGCGAGGCGCGCGATCTCGCTCATCAGCGCGTCGGGGTCCGCGGGGACGACGGGGGTCAGCGGGCCGACGACGGCCGCGGGATCGTCGAGCACCCGGCCCGTCGGTGTCCCGTCGACCGCCTCGAAGACCGTCCGCAGGCTGGTGTGCCGGGCGACGACATCGGTGAGTGCACCGCGGAGGGCCGCGAGATCGATGTCCCCGGTCAGTCGCAGGACGAAAGGCATCAGGTACTCGGTCGACGCGGGGTCGGCCGCCGCCAGCGACCACAGGCGGCGCTGGACCGGCGCGAGCGGGAATGTCTCCCGTCGGACCGGGCGACCCGACGACTCGTCGGACTCCGCGGTCGGTGCCCAGTCGGCCGGCAGGCTGATCAGGTCCGCGAGGGCTTCGGCGGTCGGGTGGTCGAAGACGTCCCGCACGCGGAGGCGGCCCTCGGCCGACACGCGGTTGATCCGACTGACCAGGGTGGTCGCCTGCAGCGAGGTGCCACCCAGCAGGAAGAAGTCGTCGGTGGCTCCGATCTCCTCGCGGGCGAGGCCGAGCACGTCGGCGACGATGCCGACCAGTGCGGTCTCGGCATCACCGCGCGGTGCGCGACCGACGGACGACATGCTGCTCGCCGACGGCTCCGGCAGTGCCCGATGGTCGAGCTTGCCGTTGCCGGTCAGCGGGATCTCGTCCAGCACGACGATCGCGGACGGGACCATGTGGCGCGGCAGGCGGCTGCGGACCGACTCCAACACCCTTGCGGTGTCCAATGTTTCAGGGGCGTCTGCGGACTCGGGATCGCCGGCCGCCCCGGCGGAGCGCGTCACGTAACCGACCAGGGTGGCCGATGCGCTCTCGCCGCGGACGACGGTGGTGGCGAAGTCGATTCCGTCCACGGCCGCCAGTGCCGCACTCACCTCGTCGAGTTCGATGCGGAAACCGCGGACCTTCACCTGGTTGTCACTGCGACCGTGGTAGGTCAGCGCGCCGTCGGCGTCGCGGTGCACGATGTCGCCGGTGCGGTACATGACGGCGCCGCTTCCGACGGGGGAGGCCACGAACCGGCCGGCGGTCAGGCTGCGCCGTCCCAGGTAGCCCCGTGCCACTCCCGGCCCGGTGAGGTAGAGCTCGCCGGGGACGTGGTCGGGCAGCGGGCGCAACCGGTGGTCGAGGACGAGTGCGGTGCACTCGTGGACCGGCGTGCCGATGGTGATCGGCTCACCCGGGTGCAGCGGCGCCGACATCGTCGCGACGATGGTCGTCTCGGTCGGCCCGTAGGAGTTGATGTAGCGACGGCCGGTTCCCCAGCGCGCCACCAGTTCCGGGGTGCTGGCCTCGCCGCCCACGCCGAGGGTCTTCAGGTGGGGGAGTGGATGGGGTGCCGCGGCGGCGAGGGCCGACGGCGTGATGAACGCGTGGGTGACCTCGCGCTCGTCGAGGAACTCGACGAGTTCGTCGCCGCCGTAGATCGTCGTCGGTGCCACCACCATCGTCGCGCCGGACTCGACGGCGAGGAGGAACTCCAGCATCGATGCGTCGAACGAGGGGGAGGCGAACAGCAGGGTGCGATCGCCGGGGCCGACCTCGTACCGCTCCCGCTCGGTCTGGGCGAACGCGGCCAGGCCGCGATGGGACACGCTCACGCCCTTCGGTTTTCCGGTGGAGCCGGAGGTGTAGACGATGTAGGCGATCGAGTCCGGGTGCCGGGCCGGGGGTCGGAAGCCTGCGCGCTCGCCGGTACTCAGATCCTCCGGGGTCAGCCACCAGATGTCGTGCGGCACATCGCGACGGTGGTCGGAGCTGCTGATGCCCAGGATGGCGCCCGAATCGGCGATCATGTGGGCGATCCGCTCGGCCGGGTAACGCATGTCGACCGGCAGCGCGGCCGCGCCCGCCTTCGTCACGGCCCACGTGGCGACCACCGACTCCAGGCTGCGATCGACGGCGATCGCGACCACGTCCTCGGTGCCGACCCCGAGTTCGCGCAGCGTGAGTGCCCAGCGCGCGGAGATCCGATCGATCTCGGCGTAGGTGAGCGTGCGGTCTCCGTCCTCGACCGCCACGCGATCGGAGTGGTCGATGACGGTGTCGGCGAGGATGTCGGCAAGATGCCTCGGCTCGATCGAGCCGTGGTCGCGGAACTTGGGTTCGGCGGCGGCCGCGAGATCGGCCGCCCCGGTGAGGTCGTCGAGAGGTGTCGACGGATCCGCGGCGACCGCGCGTGCGAGATCGACGAACATCCGGGCCAGTTCGCTGACGCGCTCGCGCGTGTGGACATCGGTCGCATAAGTGAACCGCGCGCGCCCATTGCGGATTCGCAGTTCGAGGTCGAACCGGGCGGCCGCGGTCTCGATCTCCTCGGCGACGACCTGCAGGCCGGGCAGATCAACCCTGGTGTGGTCCGGTTCGAGGGTGTCAGAGACCCCGGCGTCGAACGCCAGCGCGATCTGGAATATCGGATGCCGGTCCGTGCGAGGCGGATTGAGCATCGAGACGATCTGCTCGAACGGCATGTCGGCGCCCGCCAGCGCGTCCAGGTCGCGGCTGCGGACGGAGTCGAGCAGGGCCGCGAACCCCTGGCTCCCGTCGACCGGGGTCCGGAGGACGACCGAGTTCACGAACATGCCGACGATGTCGGCGAGCCGGGGATCGGCGCGTCCGGCGACGGGGGTGCCGATCACGATGTCCGACGCCGAACCGGCGACATGAACCTCCGGGTCGGCGTTCAGCCGATGCAGCAGCGCGGCGAACACCGCATGCACGCACATGAATTCGGTCGCCCGGCCGCCGCCCAGTGCGGACAGGCGGCTGCGCAGTTCGGCGTCGAAGTCGACCTCGACCACGCCCGCGGTGCGGGCGGACCCGCTCGGCGCGTCGGGCACGAGGACCGGACCGACATCGATCCCGTCCAGGTCCTGTCGCCACCGGTCGGCCAGATCGGTCCGGGTCTCGAGGTGATCGGCCTGCCAGCGCAGGTAGTCGCGATAGTCCAGGGCCGGCGGAGCGGCGGTGACCGCGGCTTCGGTACCGTTCTCGGCCGCCGTCCGCAGTTCGGCGTAGGCGGTGGTGATGTCGCGGTGCAGCGGCACCATCGACCAACCGTCGGCCGCGATGTGGTGGATGACGAGGGTCAGCTTGTGATGCGCGGTGTCACTGTCGATCCGGTGCAGCGCGACGCGCAGCGGTACGTCGACGGTCAGGTCGAACGGACGACGCGCCAGCGCCTGCGCCTGGGCCGGCCACTCCGCCGAAGTCGTCTCGACGACGGTGAGTTCGGTCTGCACCTCGTCGGTGGGACGTACGTCCAGGTCGGGGCGCCCGTCGTGCTCGGGATAGACGGTGCGCAGCATCTCGTGGCGGTCGACGGCGTATCGGAGCGCGCCGGACAGGGCGTCCACGTCGAGATCGCCACGCAGATCCAGCGCGAAGGCGATGGCGTAATCGGCTGTCGACGAACCGTTGTCGGAGTCGGCTCGACCCGGATCGGCCTCGGCACCGCCCGCGAGCTGGTTGAGGAACCAGAGCTGCTGCTGCGCGGGTCCCGGTCGCGCCGGGCTGTCCGGATCGTGCCGGAGGTCGGCGAGCGTCCGCGCCTCGACGAGGGCGGTGTCACCCTCGTCGGCGCCGCCGAGCCGGGCGATGCCGGCGACGGTCGAGTGGTCGAAGACCTCGCGGACGGGGATTCGTCGCCCGGTGAGATTCTCGAGTGCGCCGACGATCTGGGTCGCCAGCAACGAGTTGCCGCCGAGGTCGAAGAAGTCATGATCGCGGCCGATGGTGCCGGGCTCCAGCTCGAGACGCTCGGCGATCAGATCGGCGACTGCCTGCTCCAGGGGGTTGCGCGGCGCGACGAACGCCACGTCGCCGTCCACCGATCCCGGCTCCGGCGCGGGCAGTGCCCGGAGGTCGACCTTGCCGATCGGGGTCGTGGGGATCTCGTCGAGCTCGATGATCGTCGACGGGATCATGTGCCGGGGCAGGCGCTGCGCCAATCGGTCTCGCACCGCGGCGGCCTGCCCGTGAGCGCCCGCGGTCACGGTCACGTAGGACACGAGATGGGCGCGGTCGCCCTCGCCATGCGTGGTGGTGACCGCCGCCCGCACCGACTCGTCGGCGACCAGGGCGGCGTCGATCTCACCGAGTTCGATGCGATGCCCGCGGATCTTGGTCTGATGGTCGGCCCGCCCGCGGAACTCGAGTTCGTGATCGGAGGTCCATCGGACGAGGTCGCCGGTTCGGTACATGCGCTCGCCGGGATCGCCGTAGGGGTTGGCGATGAAGCGTTTGGATGTCAGCGGTCGGACGCCGTGGTATCCGCGGGCGAGATGCTCACCGGCGATGTACAACTCGCCGATCGCGCCGGGGGCGACCGGGCGCAGGCGCTCGTCCAGGACCAGCGCGGAGATGCCGCGGATGGGCCGGCCGATGGTCAGCGTCGTGTAGTCGGGGCTGATCGGCGCCGACACCGCGGCCACCACGGTGGTCTCGGTGGGACCGTAGGCGTTGAACAGCTTCGGGCCGGTCGACCAGGTGCGGACCACCTCGGAGTTCGGGTGCTCGCCGCCGATGACGAGAACCTCGAGATCGGGGACGTCGTCCGGCGTCATGGTGGTCAGTACCGACGGGGTGAGGAAGGCATGCGTGATCCGCGCATCGCGCATCAGCTCGGCGAGCTCGGTGCCGCCGACGATGCCCGGCGGCACGATGTGCATGGTCGACCCGGCGGAGATCGCCATCAGGATCTCGAGTACCGACGCATCGAAACTCGGCGACGCCATGTGCATCGTCCGACTGGTGGGCGTGATCCCGTACTGCGTGACCTGTTGCGCGCCGAAGTCGGCGAGTCCGCGGTGGCTGACGACGACGCCCTTGGGTGTGCCGGTGGTCCCCGATGTGTAGATCAGGTAGGCGGGCTGGTCGACGTCGAGGACGCCTCGGCGCTCCGAGTCCGCGATGGGCTCCGTTGATTCGGCTTCGATCCATTCGCGGATCGCGGGGTCGTCGAGGACGACTGTGCTCAGAGCGGGCCCGGCGCCGGGATCGGCCGACCGATCGGTGACGAGCAGTCGTGCGCCCGAGTCGGTCAGCATGTGTTCGATGCGGCCGGACGGATACGCGGGATCGACCGGGAGCCAGGCGGCTCCGGTGCGGGCGATCGCCCACATCGCGACAATCCACTCGACACTGCGCGGAAGTGCCACGGCCACATGGTTCTCAGGTCCGGCGCCACCGTCGATGAGCGCCCGCGCCAGCTGGTTCGACGCCGCGTCGAGTTCGCGGTAGGTCAGCGACCGGGTGCCGTCGGTGACCGCCACGCGGTGCGGCGAGGACTCCGCGGCCGCCGACAGCAGCCGGGTGAGGTGTTCGACCGGACGGCGGCCTTCGCCGACTGCCGGGACGAGATCGAGACGCTCGTGCAGGTCGAGCACCGGCAGGTCGCCGATCGGGGCGCTCGGGTCCGCGGTCGCCGCCTCCAGCATGCGGACCAGGCGCGAACCCAGTCCGGCCACCGTGTCCCGGTCGAAGAGAGCGGTGGCGTAACCGATCTCGAGGGTGAGGCCGGCGGGCTCGCCGGTCGCCCCGCGCACCTCGGTGAACGTGAACTGCAGATCGAAGGTGGTGCGACCGGTGTCCACGCGGGATGCGGTCGCCGAGAGCCCGGCGAAGTCGAGCCGGATGGCGGAACGGTCCTCCAGGGCCATCGACACCTGGAAGTACGGGTGGACGTTGCCCGAACGGGCCGGGTTCAGTTCGGTCACCAGTCGGTCGAACGGCATGTCGGCGTTGTCGAACGCGTTCAGATCGGTGTCCCGGACATGTGCCACCAGGTCGGCGAACGGCAGGTCCTTGTCGACGACGGTGCGCAACGCCAGCGTGTTGACGAACATGCCCACGAGGTCGTCGAGGTCGGCGTCGCCGCGTCCGGACACCGGTGTGCCGATGATGACGTCCGAGGACTGCGCGAGGGAACGGAGCAGGAGCGCCACCGAGGCGTGGAGCACCATGAAGACCGTGGCGTCGGCCTCGGTCGCGATGGTCCGGATCGCGCCGTAGGTGTCGTGGTCGATGGTCGAGGTCACCGACGATCCGGACCGGCCGGTCACCTCCGAATCCCGGCTTCGGGGACGGTCCAGGGGCAGCTCGGTCTCGCCCGGCGCCCCGTCGAGGGTGTCCCGCCAGAACTCGAGTTCGGCTGCGGCATGCGGACTCTCGCCGAGCCATGCGTGACGTGCGGCGCTGGTCTGCGAGTAGGAGACCGGCAGCTGCGACCATTCGGGCTCGATGCCGTCGCGGCGGGCGCGGTAGGCCGTGGCCAGGTCGCCGGCGAGGGGGGCCAGCGACCAGCCGTCGGCCGCGATGTGATGGACGACCATCGTGAGTCGATGATCGTCGTCGGCGGTTCGGACGAGGCGCGCACGGACGGGGATCTCGGCGGCCAGATCGAAGGGGAGCGAGGCGAAGTCGCGGTCTGGGCACTGGGCGACGTCACCGGTCGCGAGGACCGGCAGGTCGACGTCGACCGCGTCCGGGTCGATCGCGGAGATGCATGCCACACCGTCGATCTCGGCGACGACGCTGCGCAGCGGCTCGTGTCGGCGGACGACGTCGATCAGGGCCGTCCGGAGTGCGTCGGTGTCGAGTGCGCCGACGAAGCGGACGGTGAACGGCATGTTGTAGGTCGCCGAGGACGCGGAGTCCAACCGTGTCGCGAGCCACAGCCGATGCTGGGCCGGGGACAGCGGCACGGCTCCGGAGACGGTCCGCCCGGCGGTGTCGTCGGAGGGGACCGAGGCGGAGCCGACGGCCGGCTCATCAGTGTCGACGCCCAGGTCGGAGAGGGCCGCTACTAGGCCGGCGAGGTCGTCGGCGTCGAACACCGTACGGATCCCGATCCGATGGCCGGTGGCGCGAGACAGCCGCGAGGCCATCCGTGTCGCCGACAGTGACGTCCCGCCGATCTCGAAGAAGTTGTCGCTCAGCGACACCGACGCCGGAGCCGTGGCGGGAGCCTCGTTCGCCACCTCGTCGGACATGCCGTCGCGCAGGTCGAGCACATCGGCGACGGTCGCCACGACGAAGCGCTCGAGCGCGGTACGCGCGGGGACGAACTCGCGGTGGGTACGCAGATCGGGCCGAGGCAGCGCACGGCGGTCGAGCTTGCCGTTGGCAGTGGTGGGCAGTGCGTCGAGGACCATGATCGCGGTGGGGATCATGTGATCCGGTAGCGCGGTTCGGAGTCCGGCGCGCAGGTCAGTGTCGGTGAGTCCGGTGCCGGTGACGTAACCGACGATCGTGGGCTCACCGGCGACCAGATCGTCCCGGATGACCACGCCCGCGGCGGTCACGCCGTGCAGCCGGCTGAGGGTCGACTCGATCTCGCCGAGTTCGACCCGCTGGCCGCGGATCTTGACCTGTGAGTCGGTGCGACCGAGGTACTCCAGCTCGCCGGCGGCGTTCAGACGGACGAGATCGCCGGTGCGGTAGAGCCGTTCGCCCGGCACGACCGGCGAGGCGACGAACCGTGATGCGGTCAGGTCCGCGCGGGAGCGATAGCCGCGGGCCAGCTGGATGCCGCCGAGATAGAGTTCGCCGATCGCGCCGGGCGGTTGCGGCCGCAGGCGGTGGTCGAGCACGTGGACACCGGTGTTCCACACCGGGGAGCCGATCGGGATCACCGGGACGTCGGCGCGGCAGTGGTCGTGGTGGGTGACGTCGATCGCGGCCTCGGTGGGGCCATAGAGGTTGTGGATCGGAGCGGACGTCAGCATCGCGGCGGCACCGACCGTCGCGGGAGTCAGAGCCTCACCGCTGGTGAAGATGCGGCGCAGGCTCGTCAGCTCCGATGCATCGTCGGCGTCGAGTGCCGCGGTGAAGGCGGCGAGCATCGAGGGCACGAAATGCAGTGTCGTGACGCGGTGTTCGGCGATCACGTCACGCAGATACCAGGGGTCGCGATGACCGTCGGCAGTCGGTACGACCAGTGCCGCGCCGGTGGTGAACGGCCAGAAGAACTCCCAGACCGACACGTCGAAGGTGGACGGGGTCTTCTGCAGCACCCGGTCGTCCGGTGCGAGCTCGTAGCGGGCCTGCATCCACGCGAGGCGGTTGACGATGGCGCGGTGGGTGATGACCACGCCCTTCGGCTTGCCGGTGGAACCGGAGGTGAACAGCACGTACGCGGCCGTGTCGGGGCCCGGGGGCGTTGTCGCCGCGGCGACCCCTTCGTCGGCACGCAGTTCGGCCAGCACCGTGTCGGTTATGACGAGGTCGGGGGCGGCCACCTCGAGGATGTGCCCGAGCCGGTCCGCCGGCTCGGCCGGGTCGATCGGCAGGAATGCGCCGCCGGCACGGATCACCGAGTGCAGCGCCAGGATCTGGTCCGTGCTGCGGGGCAGCTGAACGCCGACGACGCTCTCCGGACCGATCCCGCGCCGGGTGAGTGCCGCCGCGAGCTGTGTTGCCGCTTCGGTGAATTCGCGTTGGGTGAGTGATCGCCCGTCCTGCGCGTCGGTGAGCGCGGTGTCGTCGGGGTGGGCCCGGGTCGCGTCGTCGAGCAGGTCGACGAGGGTGGTGGTGCCGTGGTCGACCCGTTCCCCGGTCATGCGCTCGGGTAGCGCTTCGCGTTCGGCGTCGGTCAGGAGGTGCAGGTCCGACATCCTCGTGTCGCCGGGCGCACCGACGAAGGCGGTCACGAAGTCGACGAGACGACGGTGGTGGGTGGTGATGTCGTCGTCCGGGTAGATGTTCGGATTCGCCTCGAGGTCCAGGGTCATCCCGCCGTCGAGGCTGTCGTACACGTTGACCGACAGGTCCTCGATCGGTCCGGTGGACAGGACGTGCAATTCGCCCTTGAGCGGGCCGAAGTCGATGTGCTGGAAGAACAGCATGACGTTGACGAGCGGGCCGAAGAAGCCACGCCGCGCCCCCGCTGCCCCGAGGATCTGGGAGGTGATGTCCTCGTGCCGGAACTTCTGGTGCCGGACGGCGGCCTTGATCTCCGCGTTGACCGATTTCAGGAGATCGGTCACGGTGGCGGAATCGTCGTGGAGCGCGATACGCAACGGGACGACGTTGGAGGTCAGACCCGCCGAGGTGCGCAGCACGTCGCGGTCGCGGGCCGCGACCGGCAGGCTCAGCATGGCCTCGTCGCGGTCGGTGTAGCGCGCGACGTAGGCGGCCACCGCAGCGGTGATGACCGACGCCGGCCGGACCCGGTGGCTGTGTCCGAGCTCGCGGATCCGGGCGACGAGGGTGTCGTCGAGGACCGCCGATCGGACGACCGACAACGGCGCGGCCGGAGCGGAAAGGCTGGTGAGAGTGGTCATCTCGGGCATATCGGCCAGATGGGACGCCCAGTGCTCGCGGTCCTCGGCGAACTTGGCGGAGGCACGGTACTCGCGGTCGAACTCGGCGATGTCGACCATCGACGCGGTGTCCGCGATCGGCGGCGGCGTTCCGTTCACGATCGCCGTGTAATGTGAGGCGACACGCAGCATCATGTACATCGCGGCATAGCCGTCGAAGCCGATGTGGTGACCGTGGCAATACCAGATCGAGTGTCCGGGACCCACTTTGAGCAGGTGTGTCTCGAGGATGTTGTCGGCGAAGACGTCTGAGCTGGCACTGCGCCGGCGGTCGATCCAGGCCAGTGCGGCCGCGCGCGGGTCCTCGGCGTCAGAGAAGTCCTTTCGACCCAGCACCACGTGCTGCGACCGGTCGAGAACCATCATCGGTTCGCCGTCGTCGGTCGGGATCAGCCGCAGCAGCGGGGCCTCGGTCTCACTCTCGGTGAGGGTGACAGCACGCTGCATGATGTCCGGATCGACGTCGACGAGTGGGTCGTCGCTCTCGCCCTGCGGACCCGATGTGTCGCCGCGGAATTCGACGAACGCGTCGATGGTCATCGGCACGTCCGGCTCGAGCTGCTGGGCGTAGAAGATGCCGCGCTGAGCGGCGGTCATCGGGATCGTCAGGTCGGTGTCGATGTCGGTAGCAACGGTGTTCCGGACCGCGTCGTCTGTGGTCACGCGTGCCTCCCCTGTGAGTGCGTGCCCGCACGGCAGCGTCGAACCCGGCTCGGACTGGGGGATTCGAACTCCGGTCATCGCTCACGGGGCTGGTGGCCCCGAGTCGAGGACTTGCCGTCAGGCCGCAGTTGTCGGACTGAACTGCGGAGCCCGGGGAGCATGGTGACCGTTCGGCTCACGATCGGCAGCCGAGAATTACCCCCGGCGCTGACACGCCCCCCGTGTTGAGCTCCCTTCCGGCTCGCACTGATCGCTCGCCGGACGGGCTTGTGTCTGGTCGATCTCGTGTCATGGGTGCTTCGCGTGGCGGTGCACCCCAGATGGGTCAGTGCGCGGAAAACTTTGCCGGCCCGGCGTCATCCGAAACCCCCGCGCGGTCGCCGGGACCATCGATTTGGCCGGGACCTGGGCATTCCCCTACACTTGTGGGGTTGCCTGCGGCACCGCTGTGTCGCGAATCGGCTCACGAACCCACTGGGGCGGACGGCCCGGGTGTCACAACCTGGTCAAAACCCCAGGCAGGCGTGTGTTCGATGGCAACAGACCGTGTGCGTCGGGTCGGAAATCCGCCGTACATAAGAAGCCAGGTCAAGGAGACTAACGAGTGATTCAGCAGGAATCCCGCCTGCGAGTCGCCGACAACACCGGTGCCAAGGAGATCTTGTGCATCCGCGTGCTCGGCGGTTCCTCGCGGCGCTACGCCGGCATTGGCGACGTCATCGTCGCCACTGTCAAGGACGCCATCCCGGGCGGCAACGTCAAGAAGGGTGAGGTCGTCAAGGCCGTCATCGTGCGCACCACCAAGGAGCGCCGTCGTGCGGACGGAAGCTACATCCGCTTCGACGAGAACGCCGCCGTCATCCTCAAGGGTGAGAGCGACCCCCGCGGAACCCGCATCTTCGGCCCGGTCGGCCGCGAGCTGCGTGAGAAGAAGTTCATGAAGATCGTGTCGCTGGCACCGGAGGTGATCTGACATGAAGATCCACAAGGGCGACACCGTGATCGTCATCTCGGGCAAGGACAAGGGCGCCAAGGGCAAGGTCATCCAGGCCTTCCCGAAGACCCAGCGTGTCCTCGTCGAGGGCGTCAACCGAATCAAGAAGCACACCGCCGCGTCGGCCAACGAGCGCGGTGCCTCCTCCGGCGGCATCGTGACCCAGGAAGCCTCGATCCACGTCTCGAACGTGATGGTCGTGGACTCCGACGGCAACCCGACTCGCGTCGGCTACCGCGTCGACGAGGAAACGGGCAAGAAGGTCCGGATCTCGCGCAAGAGCGGGAAGGACATCTGACATGACCTCTACTGAACCCAAGATCCAGCCGCGCCTGAAGACTCGCTACCGCGAGGAGATCAAGGACACGCTGAACAAAGAGTTCGAATACCCCAACGTGATGCTGATCCCGGGCGTCGTGAAGGTCGTCGTGAACATGGGCGTCGGCGACGCCGCCCGTGACGCGAAGCTGATCAACGGCGCCGTCGAGGATCTGGCCAAGATCACCGGCCAGAAGCCGGAGATCCGTCGCGCTCGCAAGTCCATCGCACAGTTCAAGCTGCGCGAGGGCATGCCGATCGGTGCGCGCGTCACCCTCCGTGGCGACCGCATGTGGGAGTTCCTGGACCGTCTCGTGTCCATCGCTCTCCCGCGTATCCGCGACTTCCGCGGCCTGTCGGACCGTCAGTTCGACGGCAACGGCAACTACACGTTCGGCCTGAACGAGCAGTCGATGTTCCACGAGATCAACATCGACAACATCGACCGGCCCCGCGGTATGGACATCACCGTCGTGACGTCGGCCACCACGGACGACGAAGGCCGGGCGCTGCTGCGTGCCCTGGGCTTCCCGTTCAAGGACAACAACGTTAAGGACAACTGACATGGCAAAGAAGGCTCTGGTCAACAAGGCCAACAAGAAGCCCAAGTTCGCCGTGCGGGCCTACACCCGGTGCAACAAGTGCGGCCGCCCGCACTCGGTGTTCCGCAAGTTCGGCCTGTGCCGAATCTGCCTGCGCGACATGGCGCACGCCGGCGAGCTGCCGGGCGTGCAGAAGTCCAGCTGGTGACTCTCACCTCACGGATTTCGTAGCACGAATGCGCTCATGGAGCGCATTCGTGCTACCGATTCCCCAGCGGCCCCATCTCGCTTCGGCGAGGTGGGGCCGTTGTCGTGTCACTGCTGGGTGAGCCACTCGTCGATGAGGTCGGGGATGCTCTCGATCGACGCGGTGAGCGAACGCTGATAGATGCGGTTGACGATGGGGTCGGCCATCTTGCCGAACACCCCGCCGAAACCGGTCGAGGACGTGATCCGACACGTCACCCGGACGCCGTCGGAGGTCTCCTCCAAAGAGATGTGCGTGGTGAACGGGAACGGCGCTTCGACGGTCTGGAACTCCGTCTCCTTACAGGTGTCGACGCGGGTGAACTCTCCCCGCCAGTCCACCGTCCGACCGAGGACGGCCGTCTTACCCTTCCACTGTGAGCCGACGGCGAGTGGCCCATCGGACAGCGGAGTGACCTCGACGGTTCCCGGTAGGTAGGCGGTGGTGTGTTCGGGAGCGGACATGTACTCCCAGACGATGTCGAGTGGTTGCTGGACTGTGACGGATGCGCTGGATTCGGGCATGACGGAACCCTTTGTGTGCGAACGATTGTGGGTCGGCAGGCCGGAGCCACGCCGCACACCGTCTCGGGGCGGGTGGTGCACGGTCCGAACGAGATGCATCCGCCGGTCAGAGTACTCCCCGTCGGCCGCGAAAGGCTACGTCCGAATTGTCCCCGATTCGTATGTCTAACAAAGACTTTCATGACCGTCGTCCTCATGGATTTCTCCGTCGGAGATCGATCGCTCGTGGCTGATGCCGACATCGCACTCCTCGGACCGCGTCGTCGTCAGCGGGTGGCGGCCCATTCGTCGACCAGGCGCGGCAGCTTCTTCGCGTTCGCGGCGAGCGACCGCTGATACGCGCGGATCGCCAGCGCGTCGGCGAGCTTCCCGACCGCCCCGCCGACGCCGGCGTTGCGGATGCGATAGGTGAGTTCGACGCCGCGACCAACCTCCGCGAACGTGGCCGAGATGGCGAACTCGAGCGGTGACTCCGTGGAGGAGAACTCGGTGGCGGTGTGCGCATCCACCCGCGTGAACTCGCCGGTCCAGTCGACGGCGCGGCCGAGCCCCTTCATCTGGCCGCGCCAGACGGTCCCGACCGAGACCGGCCCGTCGGTGACGGTCTCGACGCCGATCACGCCGGGCGTCAGTGCCGCGACGTGCTCCGGGGTGAGGCAGTACTCCCACACCGTGGTGAGGGGTTGTCGGACGAGGACGGTCGCACTGGCTTCGGGCATGGCCTCGACGTTACCCGCCCGCCGGATTCGGTAGCCAAGTATGTTCTATGACATCGCTTTTCGCTACGAGACCCGGTGGGCCACAGCGCCCGAGGATCCCGCCCAGCACACCACCGGTGCCGAGCCCGGCCGCTGTGAGGCCCCACCTCCCACCAAGGAGGTGGGGCCTCACGCTTTTCGCCCGCACCACAGGCCGGGCGTGAACACTATGGAGTTCTCAAAGGGCATGCGCGGTCCGACGGATCGGTGCGCGAAGGTGCCGAGCAGGGCGTCGCCCTCGTCGGGATTCGGCTTCAGCAGTGTTGACGCCCGGGTCTTCTCGGGCCGCTCGCGTATGCGAGCCGGTCATCGATCACCGAGGTGGATCGATCAGGCTGCGGCCCGGTCATCGAGAGTCATGGTGCGGCGGTTGTACGCCGGGAGTGGCGTTCGCAGCCGGTCGATCGATGCGGGTGGGATCAACCAGGGGTGGCGGTCGGTGCCCATGACGATGTCCCATTCGCCGGCATGGATGTGGGCATGGCAGGACGCGCAGAGCAGGCACCCGTTGTCGAGGTCTGTGGGTCCGCCCCTGCTCCAGAACTCGATGTGGTGGACCTGGGTACGCCCGGCCGGCGCCCCGCATTTGATGCAGCCTTGATCGCGGATGATGATCGCTCGCCGCAGGTGCGCCGGAAACAGTCGCTTGCTGGTGCCCATCTGCAAGGGGACGTTGTCGCCGTCGATCACGACATCGGTGATCGTGGAGTCGCACGCCAGCAACCTCGCGGTGGTGAGACTGATAGAGCCCATCCACAACAGGCTCGCCTTGTCCGGAGCGGTCGCCGGCAGCAGCACGCTGACGTGGGTCTTCGGTGGTGTGGCGAGGCTGGTGTCGGCCACGGCCGCGGCATCGAGGATGAGTTCCAGGGCGTCCGAGTTTCGGGCGCCGGGCGTCCGAGAATCGTCGGATCCGTCGGGCTCCGGTCGCGGACTGTTCAGGGATTCGATTGCAGCGGTCAGCTTTTCGGCGATGACCGTGTCGAGGTCGCCACGTACGCGGAGCCTGCCGTCGCCGGTCGGTGTGAATGTGAACTCGTTGATGGTGCGGTCTTCGCCAGGCGGTAGCCCGCCGGTGATGGCCGCATACTCGTTGCCCAGTTCGCGGGCTCTCTTCGCGATCTGCGCAGGGGTGGCTCCGGACATCGCCTGGGCGATCAATGCCTGCTCGACTTCTGCTCGTTCCTCGATGCAGACACCCTCGGGTGCTCGACGCTCGACGTGCGCGATACCGGTGACGATGGCGTCGGCATGTTCGCCGGGGATGGCGCCGTCGGCGGTGTAGCCGGGTAGCTGCGTAAGCCGGGGGTGGCAATTGCCAATCCGTAACCAGCGGTGTGCGATTGTGGGGGCCGCGCCCATGGCGATCAAGAGGATGGATGTCTTGCCGGTCGATTCTCGGGCGACTCCGAGGCGGTCGAGAGTGGCGGCGCCGACGGCGGCATGGTGGTCCACGATGGCGCGGAGTTCGATCAGCAGGGTCATCGCGGTGTGCGCTTGACGAGCGGTTGGCTCTGCGCCACCAGGTGCGAGATCCCACAGCGACTCGCGAATCGCGGTCAGCACAGCAAGATAACCGTCACCGTCGAGGTGTTCGACACGTCCGGTTTCTGGGCTCGGCATGCTGGAGAGTGTTGTCATGACGGACCTTCCACATCACAGGACAGAACTGGAGGTAGGGCTTCTCGTCATCGTAGGTTCGACACCGGCGTAACCGTTTACCGATATGCGTCTTTCATCTGTGGCCTGTAGAAATCACTGTATCCGGGGGCACCGACAAGGAGAGAACGGTCGATGGCCCCCGCAACTCAGGCTGATCACCTGGCCGCTCGCCTGCTCAGCGTCGGCGTCGGCGTCGGGCCGCCTTGCGCCGCTGGGCCCGGTTCATTCCGGGGTGCGGGTAGATGACGCGCGGACTGTCGCCACCGGTCGCTCGCTGGTCGTGCACGCCCATCACGAATTGGTGTTCCGGTGCAAGGGTGTAACCCTCTTCCCACGGATAGCTGCCCAGATCGTCAGGCCACACCGCCTGCAAGACCGGAGCGTCGGGGTAGAGGACGTTGGTGACGATAAGATCGGATTTGTCCACCAGTTCGATGACGGTGACCGGAACCTCAAGCGAATCCAGTTGTATGAGAACCGAATTCGACACGATCGAGTGCCAGTCATAGGTGTGAAACACGCTGCCCAGCTCGTTGAGAACCGATGCACTCGTTCGTGCATCCAGTCCGTACACCGCCAACTCGGGGAGGTCGTGTAAGCGCAGGCCGGTGGTGTACGCGAAAGAGCAGTCAGGTGCTTCGCATTCGGGAGAGTGACACGTGCACTCGTCACTGACGGCCGTCACCGCCCAACCGTAGCGCCGGATGCGGTCGAGCGTCTCGCGTACCAGCGGGTCGGGGTGCCAGCGGGGCAGACCCCGCAGATCGGAGAAGTGGTGGGTCATGCTCGCTCCTGGTGTTCGAAGGTGGAGCGTAGTAGAGCAGTCGGCACCGACAACTTCGGGCGACGTCCGAGTTCCGCCTCGTCAGCGCCCGAGGATGCCACCCAACACGCCGCCGGCCCCTGACCCGGCCGACCCGCCGCCACCGGTCCCGCCGACGAACCCGCCGGGCGGGAGTTCGGACGGCTGCACGACGACGAACCCGCGGCCGGAGAACTCGAGGGTGAACCGCTCGCCGGTGCTGCGTCCCATCAGGGTGCCGAGGTTGAACGAGTCGTTGGACTTCACCGAGGTGCGCAGGCTCGACGACCACGCGACCGCGGCCTGGGGGTCGGCATAGGTCGCGGCGTCGACGTTGAGGACGACCGGGGTGCCGTCGGTGGTGATGGCGATCCGGCCGCGCCCGGTGAAGACGCAGTTGAACAGTCCGGCGTTGCTCATCGCGCCGGCACCCTGCACACGGGCGATGTCGTAGGACAGCGAGGAGTCGAAGGCAAGGACGTTGGCGCCGTTGATGGTGAGGCCGTCGGAACCGTCGAGGTCGATGAGGTGCACGTCCGACGCCGCATCGGCGAGGAACAGGTCGCCCTGTCCGGTGACCTTCATCAGCGGAACGCCCTCGCCGGTCATCGCCTGACGCATCATCCGTCCGAGGCCGCCCGAGCCGAGCGCCTCGAACTTCAGGTTGCCCTGGTAGGCCACCATCGAGCCGGTGCGGGCCATGACCTCACCGGCGAGGCCGACCCGGCACATCTTGCTGCCCTGCTTCTGGATGCCCTGCCCGGTGACCTCGGCGTGGGACGGCGCGAACAGATCGCTGTGCATGGGAACTCCCTGTGGTTGGGCGGTGACCGGGGGCCGGGGCGAAGGCGGCGGTGCGGACGATGTATTCCATTGCGGGGCTGGTGGTTCGGGTGTCGACGGCGGCGCGGTTGGCGTCGACGCGGCCGGCGGCCAGGGCTGCGGATCGGTGACTCGCGGAGGCCGACCAGGAGGCGGCGTCGCGGGCTCGTCGTCGACCTCGATGCCGAAGGCGGTGGCGAGGCCCGCGAGACCGGCGTCGTATCCCTGGCCGACGGCACGAACCTTCCAGACGTCGTTGCGCCGGTAGATCTCGAGGCACACGACGGCCGCCTCGCTGGTGAGACCGGAGGGGCTGAAGACGAGTTCCGTACCGCCGCCGGTCAGCGTCGCGGTGAGGGCGCCGGCGGTCGCGAAACTCGCGGGTCCGGTCCCGTCGAGGCTCGCCGCGACGACGACCGTCGCGATCTCCCGAGGCAGCGCGGCGGTGTCGACCGAGATGATGTCGGCCGAGCCGGCAGAACGGTATCCGACGCCGGGGCCGCTGGGCTGGTTGTAGAAGACGAGGTCCCCGTCGGAGCGGACGCGACCGGCATCGGTGAGCAGGATCGCCGAGGTGTTGACCGGCGATGCCGAGCGCACCGAGACGGTCACGGCCGTCGACGGCAGCGGACGGTTCTCCCCGGCGGTCAGCGTGAGCACGGTGTCCATTGTGCCAACCATCGTCTTCGGTCGTCGGCGAAGTCGGGCCCGGCCGTCACCGTGGACGCGGTGTCGTGGAGCGCGCCAGCTCGACGACCTCGTCCTCGGTCGGCGGACTCGCCGGGTGGTAGGTGAGACAGAGCGGCGTCTCGGCCTTGGTGAACCGCCCGCCCTCGCTCGCGATGTAGAACGTCCCCGCCGGGAGCTTGCCGATGTCGGGAATCCTGCTGCCCTTGTTGGCGGCGAGTTCCTTGGCGCGTTCGATCTGCGTCGGATGATTGAGCAGTCCGAAGATCTGGGTCGAGGAGTTGGCCGAGATCTTGTTGTCGATGCCGGTGGGCGACTGGGTCGCGAAGATGAGCCCGAGGCCGTACTTGCGAGCCTGCGACGCCAATGCGCTCGTGCTCTTCGACGCCGCGGTCATCCGGACGGACGGGGCGAAGTTCTGCGCCTCGTCCATGACGAGCAGTCCTCCGAGTGGCCGGTCGGCGGCCGGATTCTTCTTGATCCAGGCGAACAGGGCCATCTGGAGCTGATTGACGAAACCGGCCCGCCGGTCGTCGGTGCCGAGGCCGGCGAGGTTCACGACCGACACCCGGGCCCGGAAACCCGGTGAGGGAGTGAGCAGGTACCCGGGGTCGGCCGGGGCGGCGTCACCCCCGAAGACGGGATCGATCGCCATCGAGGCCTTGAGGTTCTCCGCGAGTTCGGCGGCGAGCTTCGGGGCGTCGGCGAGGGTGCTCGCGTCGTCGGGCAGTTCGGTCAGCAGTCCGACGTAAGCCTGCAGGGCGCCGCCGCCGCGTCGTCCGAAGGCCTCCATGGACTGCTGCAGGACTGCTTGCTGCCGATAGGCTTTCGCGCTGGTCCCGATGGCCCGGGCATGCGGGATCAGGGCGCCGACGGCGGAGTCGACCGCGGCACGGAACTCGTCGGGGTTGCCGACCACCGTGCTGAAGTCGGGTAGCGGCTGGAAACTCAATGGCCGCCCCGATGCCCGACCCGGGGTGAAGACCGCGACCTCGGTGTCGTGCAGGTAGCGCTTGGCGTGCTCGCGGTCGTCGGGCGTCCACGGACGCGGGTCGGCGTCCGGCCACGGTGTCCCCAGGCGTGCGAGGTCGTTGTTCACGTCGAGGATGATCGACGAAACTCCTTGCAAGGCAGCCTCTTCGACGATGCGCCGAATCAACACCGTCTTCCCCGAACCGGATCCGGCGAACAGCGCCACATGCTTGCGCAGGGCGAACAGCGAGACGGTCACCGCCTCGCCGGTGGCGACACTTCGCCCGAGGGTGATCGACTGTTCGCTGGCGGGGGTGGTTCGCGACGACGATTCGGCGGTGTCGGACCCCGACGTCCCCGACCGAGGGTCGGTCGACCGGAACTCGTCCGTCGTCGGCTCGCGGGGTGGCGTCGTGGTCGAGCGTTCGTCCGCGGTGCCGGGCTCGTGGCGTTTGGCAGGCGTGTCCGAAGTGGTTCCCGCGGAATCCGTTGACTGCACGCCTGGCGCCGGCGCCTCGAGTGCGGGGCCCAGGATGTCGGTGAGGAAGGCGATCTCGGCAGCCGGGTTGCGGTCGGAGATCCACTCCCGGAGATGCGAGGGCCGTTCGGCCCGCAGCTGTGCCAGCGCGCTCAGCCGCTTGATGTCCTGTTCGGTCCAGGCGACGACCCGTCCGCCCCGATCGTGCAGCTCCTCGACCATCTGCCGGGTCTTGGGTCCCGTGGGCCAGGGATCCCGCCGCAGGATCACCAGGGTGCGTTCGATGTCGCCGAGGGTGAAACCGGAGGTCGTCGTCGCGCTCGACAGGCGCGTCTGGACGGCACGCGCGTTCGATGCCGCGATGGCACGGAAGCTCCAGGACTGCTCGATGTCCCGGTTCGGGTCGACGAGTTGTCGGATCCGCCCGTGCAGCGGACTCTTCGGTCCCGGCCGGGCATCGAGCTGCCAGCGGTCGGCGTCGCGGGACAGTGCCTGGATCCACGTCGCCAATCCGGCATGGAGCAGCGAGGGGACGATCCGGTCCTCGGTGTCGGGTACCAATGCGGGTAGCGGGTCGGCACGCCGGATCAACTCCGTGTACCGCTGGTCGAGCTTCGCGAACGCGGGATCGTCCGAGGTGGTCGTCGACGACGAGTCGGTTGACGACGATCCCGCAGACGACGATTCAGCAGACGACGAGCGCCCCCGAGCGGTCGCTCCCGTGTCAGGAACGTCTGTCGTGGTGCGGGATTGGGTGATCAGGGGGAGTGTGCCCTGGCCGGCGGAGGTCTTGGACGTGGCGCCGGAGAGGTCGGTGATCTCGGCGAACGTGTCGCTGCGGAGCATCGCGGCGATCTGGCGGTCCACGGTCACCATCAGCTCGCGCGGGGTGTAATCCGTGGCCGCCGTCAGTGCGGTGTCGGTGACCGGCCAGGTGGGATGGGGCGGCGTGAATCCGACGCCGGCGAAACCCGGTGCGAAACGCCGGGCGAGCAGGAGCCGGCCGAAGTCCGCACTCGTGGGCCGTTGCAGGGTGGGTGGCAACCGGAACCGATCAACCGCTGATCGCATGACGTGTCCGGCGAGGTACTCCCACGCGGCGGTGATCGAGGAGACCACACATGTGGTCCGACTCATGGTGTCGCGCACCGACATCAGGCCGTGCGCCAGTTTCTCCACCTGTGATTCCTCGCCCGGCTCGGCGGTCTTGCCGGCCTCGATCAGGGTGTCGATCTGGTCGATCGCGAGCACCGCCGCATCGTCGAAGGCGATGATCCGCGAGATGTTCTCGACGATCTCCTGATAACCGAGGCGCGCATTGCGGATGCCCCAGGCGGCCAGTTCCTCCGCGTCGTCGATGTCCAGGTGCAGAAACGCCTCGCCGAGGTCTTTGGCCGCGAAGTCGTCGGACTCCAGCAGTACGAGCGCACGCAGGATGTGCTGCGACCGGCGCCGGTGCCGCGAGTGGCGGGTGTAGACGCCGTGGACGAAGTCATCGAGGGCGGCGGGTGTCAGCGGCGCGCCGCCGGTCACGGCGTCACGTGTCCCGTCCGCGACCCCGGCGTCGATCGCGAGGCGGTGGAGGAGCTGATTCAACTGCGAGCGGTGGCGGGGCGTCGGTCGGCCGAGGTCCTCGATGATCGCCACGAGCACCGAACGCCAGAAGTCGGTGGCGTCGAGCAGTTTGACGAGGAAGAAGTACCCGCCCTCCTCTTGGACACGATGCCGGACCCGGCCCAGGAGATGGGTCTTGCCGGATCCGGCCGGGCCGCGCACCGTGACCCCGATCGGACTCCCCGACGGCGAACGACGGGCGTCGTCGAAGGAACGGATGATGTCGACGATGGTGTCCTCGTGCAGGCCCCCGACGTGGAAGGGGTCGGCGGTGCCCCACACGTCGTCGGGGGTGTCGGCCCAGTTGAGGCGGATCGATTCCAGTGCGTGACGGGCGTCGGCGTCCATCGGATCAGCTCTCCTCGATCGCAAACAGATGGCACGGTTGCGTGCCCACCGTCACCGCGGCCGCCCGGTCGGCCGGGGTCAGCAACGCCTGGTCTTCCTGCGGGATGAGGCTGACCCCGGGTGCGCGCTGGAACTCCACCATCGTGGCGTCGAAGACCTCGTCGCTCATCCCGGGCAGGTCGGCGCGCAGATCGGTGACGAGGACGAAGTCGCCCGCCGTGACGGCTCGGGTGCGGTAGGCGGCCGCGATCTGGTCCCGGGGATCGACGGTGGACGACGCCGGGTCGGACGCAGCCGTTGCGATCGGGGTCCCGGGCTCCTCGTGGGTGGGGCGTCGGGGACGGCCGAACACCTCGTGGAGACGGAGGTCCTCGTCGTCGAGGTACCGGGCGAGGCCGGCGAGGACCGCGTACATGGCCTTCGTCGGTGCAGTCGATCTCTTCGGTGGCTCGGATGTCAGTTCGGCCGCGCACCAGGCCCACCCGCGGTCGGTCAGGGTGTGGAAGTACGCGCGGCGTGCGCCGAGTCGCGAGTCGACGAGGCCGAGGGCGTTGAGATGGTTGCGGGCCGGCTTGTCCAGTGCGGCACCGAACTCCTTCAGTTCCGGGTTGGAGAGCTCTCGGGACTCGGCCAGCAGGACGAACAGCGCCGCACTCTGGATCGGCGTCAGCTGGGCGTGGTCCACGGATGCTCCTCGCGGGTCGAAGGGGGTCGGGCGGGCGTCGGTCGGGACGATGCCGGTGGTCGGGAGCGCTCGGCGATCACGGCGGCCAGCTCTGCGACGACAAGGGACGTGTCGTCGAGAACGTGGTCGTTCGTGTAACGCAGAACGAGGTACCCGGCACGCTGAAGCATGTTGTCGCGACGTCGATCTCGCGCGTACTTTACCGGGCCGCGATGATCCGCGCCGTCGACCTCCACGACCACGCGTTCACTCGGCCACAGCAGGTCGACGATGACCGCGGGGTGGAGCGGATCGAGGTCGCGCGGACTCCGGTTCCACTGTCGGTCGCGAGCCCACGGTGCACGCGCGAGGGCGCGTTCGAGGGTTTGCTCGGCATCGCTGTGCGGTGCCGGTCTCCCCGACGGACGGGAGGCGACGAGGACGGGCCTCGCCGAGGCCGACGACGGATCGTGCAGCGCCTCCACCGGACCGGGCGGCGGGAATCGCCGCCCCGCGGGTACTCCGATCCGGATGGCCGGCACCCTCGTGACCGCGGGCAGGGCGTCGGCGGTGAGCCACACGGTGAGGTCGGCGTGGTCGGCCAGCCATTCGTACGCGGCGGCGGCCGCGTGCTGGGCCCGCTCGCCCAATGCGGTGTCGGCGCGCACGGCCAGGACCACGGAACCACGTCCGTATCCCCGTCGTAAGAGAAACGTCAGCGCGGCCGCCCGGGCGTCGTCGGCGGGGCCGGGGCCGGGACGTCGCGCGCCGGCGGCCGCACGGGCCAGATGGATGACGGCGGGCGAGGGGAAGCCGGCGTCCCGGCACAGCAGGCGCGCCGTGGCCTCGGCGTCGTCGGCGTCGACCGGCAGGCCCGGCTCATGGCCCGGGAGCCAGACCGGGAAGAGGGCGACGACGATGTCCTCGAGCGCGTCGAGGACCTCCCGGACGACCTCCCGGGCGGTGCGATCGCCGGGTCCGCGATGGTCCAGGAACACCGGTAGGTCAGCCGAGACCGAGTCGACGAGGTCGGCCAGGGCGAGGCCGTCGACGTCATCGACACGTAGCACATGCCCGGGACGCACGGCCGCGTCGAGAGCTGACGGGCGGATGTTCATCGACGCCGACGATATCGCCCGAACCCGACAGCCGCCCGGTGGTCACGGGTGATCTGCGGACCGCCACCACCGCTCGACGGCAGTCCACCGACCGCGGATTGGACCTTGTGGTGCCCGCGGGCACTGCGTTTGACTGGACGTCGACGGCCGCAGGGCGTCGTTGGACCCTGGCGACCGGTGAGGAGGATTCTGTGGGTGCACCGCGAGCCATCGGCCGGCCGGTGGCTCGCTCGAACCTCGGGGTGAAGCAACTCGTCACGCTGCTCGGTGAGTGGGAGAGCGGCGACGCGGCCTACGCGGCCCTCGCCGCCCGCATCCGACTCCTCATCGACGACGGCCGGATCGCGACATACACGCGGTTGCCCGCCGAGCGAATCCTCGCCGATGCGCTCGGGCGGAGTCGGACCACGGTGGTGTCGGCGTACGGAGCGCTGCGCGAGGCCGGCTATCTGGTCAGCGTCCGGGGATCCGGCTCCGTCGCGATGCTCCCGCGGAGGGGTCCGGGCGCGGTTGCCGAGATCGACTTCGCGCACGCCGTTCCCGAACCGGTGCCCGGTCTCGAGGCGATCATCGAGCGGGTCACGGGCAATGTGCCCGACCTGCTGCGCCGGCCCGGACTCGACCTGGTGGGCGATCCGCTGCTACGCCGACGAATCGCCGATCGATACACCGACCGCGGACTGCCCACGACCCCGGCGCAGATCGTGGTGACCCTCGGTGGGCAACACGCCATCGCACTCGTCGCGCGGACCCTGCTCCGACGAGCCGACCGGGTGGTCGTCGAGACCCCGACCTATCCGCACGCCTACGAGGCGATCGCCGAGGCCGGCGGACGGCTCGTGTCGACGCCGGTCACCGCGGCCGGCTGGGACATGGACCACTTCGTCGAGGTCCTCAGCCGGTTGCGACCCGAGATGGCCTATTGCATACCGGATTTCCAGAACCCGACGGGTGCCTCGATGCCGTCCGCCCACCGAGAGCGGCTCGCCGACGCGGCGCGCCGGGCCGGGACCGCGCTGCTCGTCGACGAGACGACTGCCGAGCTCGACATCGATCGTCGGACGGACCATTTCCCGTTCGCCGCGCATGCGCCGGTGAGGTCCTCGGTGCCGGTGGTGACGATCGGATCGCTGGGCAAGACGGTGTGGAGTGGATTGCGGGTGGGATGGATTCGTGCCGACGAGGACATCGTCGACCGGATCGTCCGACGGCGACCCGCCGGTGACCTCGGTTCTCCGATCATCGACCAGCAGATCGCCGCCGAGGTCTTGGCCGGTTACGACGACCTGCTCGCGGTTCGTTCCGCGCAGCTTCGTATCGGCCGGGACACGCTCACCGGACTTCTACGAAATCATCTGCCGGAGTGGGAGATTCCCGACGTCAACGGTGGGTTGGCGATGTGGGTCGGGCTCGGGGCGCCGCTGAGTTCCGCGCTCGCGGCCGCCGCCCTGAACCGAGGTGTGCGGATCAGCGCCGGACCGAAGTTCGGCGTCGACGGGGCGCACGAACGCTACATCCGCGTTCCGTTCACCGAGGATGCCGACGACCTCGCCGCCGGCGTCGACGTGTTGCGGGACGTATGGACATCACTTGATCGCCCGGGGGCGCCGGACGCGTTGACGCGCCCGGCGTGAGAGGTACCGACCGTCGAGGACTGCGTGTCGTTGCCGCACCGGACTTCTCGGCGGTGTGCCGGATGATGCTGTCCGTCGGCGATGCCGTCGCCGGACCCCGGCACCGGCCGGCCGGAGAAAATCAGTGGCGCCGACCGGCGGAGTCGCGTCACCATGGGCGGGCAATTGAGTCCACGGATGCGCGGTTGGCATCTACCACCAGGTCGTGATCGGCGATTGAATACCGGCACACCATGTTCCGGCGTCAGGAGGTCGTCATGACCGCACTGCTCCTCGCGATCGTCAGCGGCATCATCCTGCTCGTCGTCGTCGCCCGCACGTTGATCGTCACCATCCGCGACGAACGGGGACGGGTGCCGTATCGCCCCGCGTACGACACCCGACGTCCGACGATGTGACGACGCGGGTGGGTGGCCGCGGCTACTCCGCCCGTTTGAGCACCGCGAGCACGGTCAGGAGCAGGATCTTGACGTCGAGCCAGAGTGACCAGTTCTCGATGTAGTAGTTGTCCCACTCGGCGCGGTCGGCGATGGAGGTCTGACCGCGCAGGCCGTGCACCTGCGCCCAGCCGGTGACCCCGGCCTTCACCCGGTGGCGTTCGCCGTATCGCCGGATCTGCACCTCGAACAGCGAGACGTACTCGGGACGCTCCGGGCGTGGACCCACGAGACTCATGTCCCCGCGGATCACGTTGAGCAGCTGGGGTAGTTCGTCCATCGACGTCGAGCGCATGATCTTGCCGATCCTGGTGCGGCGGTCGACGCCCTCGACGCCGCCGGGTGCGCTGCCCTCGGTCGGCCGGAACTTCTCCGCGGCGGGGTCCTCGGGCCGCATCGAGCGGAACTTCAGGCAGTTGAACACCCGCGCGTCGCGACCCACTCGCGGCTGGGCGAAGAAGATCGGCCCGGGCGAACTCAACCGCACCAGCAGCATGAGCGTGAGGAACAGCGGTGAGATCGCCGCCAGGATCAGGGCCCCGGCCACCCGGTCCCCGATGTGCTTGGTCCGGAACTGCCACCCCCGCGGGTTGGTGTGCGGGACCGACATCAGGGGCAGCCCGCCGATGTGGTCGACCCGGCTGCGGCGTCCGACGACGTCGAACATGCGCGGCACGATCCACACCTTCACCCCATGCCGGTGGGCGATACGGACGGCGGCGGTGAGCCTTTCGACATTGGTGACCGCGAAGGCCACGACCAGGACCTCGGCCTTCGTCGCCCGGATCGCGTCGTCGAGTTCGTCCACCCCGCCGAGCTGCGCGATCTCGTTGGTGGGTCCCTCGTCCCGATCGGCGCGGGGTGGCGCGCCGGCGGCCAGGATGCCGACCGGCCGGAGGCCGTGCTCCGGCGCGGCCACCATGCGGCCGACCACCTGTGCGGTGATCGGCCCGTCGCCGATGATCAGCGTGGGGGACAGCAGATGACCGTTCTTGCGCAGGCTCCGCTGGATGATGTCGCGGATGAGACGACCGAACGGAACCCAGAACAGCGCCGACACCCACACCTTGGTGACCGCGGCGCCGGGTCTGTCGTCGGAGTAGGAGAGGAGCAGGGAGCACAGCAGGATCATCGCGGTGATCGTGCATCCGGTCATGACCCGGCCGACCTCGTCGAGGAACCGGCGATTGAGCCCCCGACGGTAGACCCCGCGCAAGGAGAAGACGATCACGAGGATCGGCACGAAGGTGGCGAGTGTCCACAACGGCGGGTTCGCGCCGCTGCCACTCCTCACCCACCAGATCCCGGCGGCCACCGCGATCGTCGCGGACAACACGTCGATCGACACGGTCACGATCGTGCTCAGGGGATCGTCGCGGATCAGCTCGTGAAAGGTGCGCCGACCGTTGGGCGACGAGTACACCGGGGTGCGCCTCGTGGTCTGCGGGAACTCGGCCTGCGATACACGGGTCGACAAGTCCACTCCATCCGAAAGAACAGCCCCCCGTCCCGACGATTGTAGGTGTACGCGGCGGTCCCGCGTGCGCCTACCGGCCACGTGTTGGGTACCGAATGCTCACCGCCAGGTCACGAGGGCACGCGCCCGTGTCAACGCCCGAAGATGAGCTCCTGGACCAGGATCGAGAGATCGGACATGAGCTGGACCTCCGCGGTGGACCAGTGATGCGCCTCCGAGTCCCAGGCGCAGAACGTGCCGATGACATGTCCGTCGTCGTCGGCGAGCGGGAGGCCGAGGTAGGCGGTCACCTCCCCGCTGACGGCGGTCGGGTGGTCGGCGAGGAGCGCGTGGTCGGCGATGTCGTCGATGATGAGGGGTGAACCGCTGACCACCGGGAGGACGCAGAGGGAGTTGACCAGCGACCGGGTGCTGGGACCGTCGGGACTCCCGGACCGGAAGGCGATTGCGGCGGTCGCCTGCTCGTCCGGTGTGATGAGGTTGACGGCGACGTGCGGGACGCCCACGGCATCGATCGTGAGCCGGATCGTCTCGTCGAGGCTGTGGGTCGGCGGGTCGTCGAGCAGGCCGCTGTCCTTCAGCGCGCGCATCCGCTCCGGATCGGACAGGATCGCGCGGAGCGACCGGGCCATGTCGGGGTTGCGCCCGCGCACCGCTTCGAGGACGGCGTGTACGCCGGCCTCGGGTGACGTGTCGAAGAGTGCGGCGAGCTGGGCGGGGTCCGTGGTCGCCTCGCCATCCGGAGTGGGGTCGTCGACGGGGTTCGCGGTGTTCGCACCGTCCTCGGTGTTCGAACTCATCGTCACTCCTCTCGCTGCCGGGTCGACCCGGTCGGCACACAGCTCACGCGCAGGTGTTCGGCGGACGCTGTCCTGACCGCACGGCCCGGACCCAGTCGGTCGCCGCGGAGCCGATGTCGAGTATGCCGTGCGGCTGACCGCGGACCTCGATCGCGGTGATCGCATCACCCAGCCGGCATCCCCGATCGATGGCTCCCGCGGTCCACGGGGCCGGGATGACGTCGTCGGCGTCGCTGTAGGCGACGAGCATCGGGGCCGAAGCCCGCCCCTGGGGCAGACTCACCTCGCGCAGCCACGTCCGGAGGCGGTCGGTGGCCGCGTCGTCGACCGGGCGATAGTCCTCCGGTCGCACCTCCTCGACGATGGCCTGCTTCTGGACCATCGCGGCGTCGTTGCACTCCAGGAGCACGCCGAACGCCTCGCGCAGCGGTCCGTGCACGTAGTCGTCGATGACGAGTTCGGGATGGATCGCCTTCAATCCCGTCAGGACCAGCGGAAGAAACGCGATCTGCTCCGGGGTGAGGGTGCCGGCATCCATCGCATCAGCCAGCGGCGCGACGTCGAGCGCGGGACTCATGCTCACCGTCCCGCGCAGTCGCAGATCGCGACCGTAGGTCGCCGCGATCTCGTTGGCGTGGAACACCGCGTGTCCGCCCTGTGACACCCCGAAGCCCCACCACTGATCGCTGGTGCCGTCGACGATCATCCGCGTCGCACGCACCGAGTCGATGATGTCGTTCGCGGCGGGCGCGGGGTCGAGATACCGGTGGGGTCCTGGTGTGCCGAGTCCTCGATAGTCGGTCTGTACGACGACGAACCCCTGCTCGAGCAGCGACGCGATGAGCCCGACGGTGCCCAGCAGGTTGCCGTACAGCGACGGGGCACAGTTGCCCGCGATGCCGGTCGTCGGGTGACCGACCGCCAGGATCTGCCATCCGCCCGCCGGAGCCCGGCCGCGCGGCACGAACACCGCGGCCGAGACGGGAACCAGCTCACCGCTGACCGGGTCGGTGGACAGGTAGCGGAGCCGTACGGCGCGGTCGACGATGCGCCGCAGGGAGATGTAGGCGTCGGTCGGTATGGGTGATCCCACCAGATCGCCGGCCGCCGCCCCTGGCGGTGCCGAAAAGCTCTGCGATGCATCGTCAGACGCCGGGCCGGCGGAGGCCGAACATGCGGCGGTCAGCAGTGCTGTGACGAGCAGGACGGCCACGAGCACGGTCGCAGGCGGGCGCCCGACGCGCCGCGACACCGTCCTCATGAGCGCGTGAGCAGCCGATCCAGCAGGGACACCGGATCTTCGCAGAGGTGGTCGAGGGCCGCCTCGATGACCGGGCGACCGACGAAATCGCTGCAGAATGTCGCGGTGAAACTGCGCGAACCGTCGATCTCGCTGACGAGCATGCTCGCCGCATCCGGGCCATCGGGCTCGACATAGGCGAACAGGTGATGCGAGGCCGCCGCCAGATCCCACGGCAGATCACCGAAGATCCCGATCCGCCCGAGGTCGCTGACCGACAGTCGTAACCGGTCGGGCACCTCGACCCGGCGCGGGACGGGCGGCTCCTCGGGTGACGATCGACGCAGGCGCGCCCGGAGTTCTGCCC